>JAYSMB010000062.1:0-2723 GCA_043725065.1 Burkholderiales bacterium | reverse complement strand
AGTTCGGCGAGTGACCATCCCGCCGTATGTCGCGCCGGCACGGCCTCAGCGCCTTCCCCGCTGGATCACCTGTGCATAGTCGGCGTATGTGCATAGGGGCCGAAAGCGGCCTGTACCTCACCAACATGAAGCTCGGCCACGTCGCCGAGGCGGAGCAGTCGTTCGGACGGATCGTCGCGCTCGGCATCGCCTACAACGAGCTGGGCGTGAAGTTTCTCTTCAATCCGGGCAGCGTCGAGTTCTGGGTCGACCCCAAGATCAGCGGCGCGTACCAGATGTGGCTGCGCCAGATCGCCCGCGGAACGGTCGCCGCGGGCAGCTGCATGACGATCGTCGGCCACACCAGCAAGAGCGGCCCGGCGGCCGTCAACGACGCCCTCTCGCTCAAGCGCGCGGCGACGATCCGGCAACGCCTCACCGCCGAGCAGCCGGTGCTGGCGACCCGGACCAAGGCAGAAGGCATGGGCTTTCGCCAGAACATCGTCGGCAGCGGCACCGACAACGGCTTCGACGTGCTCGACCGGCGGGTTGAATTCAAGATCTTGCCTTGCCCCCGCTGATGACCCCGCTTGGCGGAAAGCGCCGAAGGGTCTAGGGTGACGGGATGAGCGCGCCCGACGAAGACGAAGAAGAGCGGACCATCATCCGGCCGCGCTCGCAGCGGTCGGCGGCGGCGCCGCTGGGCCACACGCTGCCGATCGGCACCTACCTACGCGACTACGAGATCACCGGGCTGATCGGCGAGGGTGGCTTCGGCATCGTCTATCTCGCCTGGGACCATTCCCTGCAGCGCAAGGTCGCGATCAAGGAATACATGCCAGCCTCGATGGCCTCGCGAGTCGCGGGCTCCTCGGCCATCGTCGTCAAGTCCGAACGCCACCTCGATACCTTCAAGGCCGGGCTGAAGAGCTTCGTCAACGAAGCGCGCCTGCTCGCCCGCTTCGACCACGCCTCGCTGGTCAAGGTTTATCGCTTCTGGGAAGAAAACGGCACCGCCTACATGGCCATGCCGTTCTACGAAGGGCCGACGCTCAAGGCCGCGCTCGCCGAGCTCGGGCACGTGCCGAGCGAGGCCGAGCTGCGCGCCTGGCTCAACCCGCTGCTCGACGCGCTCACCGTGATGCACGCGGCGCAGTGCTTTCACCGCGACATCGCGCCCGACAACATCCTGCTCACCTCGGCCGGGCCGCTCTTGCTCGACTTCGGCGCGGCGCGGCGCGTCATCGGCGACATGACGCACGCGCTGACCGTGGTCCTGAAGCCCGGCTACGCGCCGATCGAGCAGTACGGCGACGTGGCTTCGATGTCGCAAGGCGCGTGGACCGACATCTACGCGCTGGCCTGCGTCGTCTACTACGCGATCACCGGCAAGACGCCGATGTCGTCGGTCGAGCGGCTGATGGACGACCGACTCGAGCCGCTCGCGGTGACCGTCGCGGGGCGCTACGGCGACGGATTTCTGCGCGCGATCGATGCGGCGCTGGCCATCAAGCCGCAGGACCGACCGCAAACCGAAGCCCGGTTCCGCGCCCTGCTCGATGCCGGCCTGCCCGCCGTCGCGCCGGCGCCTCCATCGAGCGGCTATGGCACCTTGAGCCACGAGGCTTTCTCGGTCACCGAAGAGCGTGCCTATTCGACTGTGCCGGGAACGCTGACCCCCCAGCTCGCGACGCAGCTGCTTGCCCGGTCGCCCGAAGCGCCGACGCAATCACCCGACGAGGTCGCGGCGCCAACCGAGGTTCAGACCCGGATTTCGCCGCGGCCCGACCAGCCGATCTGGGAGGCCCCGCCGGAGATCGGCCCGCCCCGGCACCCGACACCCCGCGCCGGCAAACGCAAGGGCGCCGCGGTCGGTCTGGCGCTGGTGCTCGCCGCCGCGGCGCTCGGTGGCGCCGTGTACTGGACGATGCTGCCGCGCGGCGAGAGCGGTGCGGCAGCCGTCGAATCTGCGGCCTCGGTCGCGACCGCGCCGGCGCTGCCGGCTTCGGTGCCCGTGGTCGCTTCAGCGCCAGCGGCAGTCGCGTCGGCGCCGGTGCTGACGACGGCGCCGGCGAGCGCGGCTGTATTCCCGGTGGCACCGGCACGAGCCGAAGTTCCGCCGCCCGTCGCAAGCGCCGCTGCGCTGGCAAGCGCGTCGGCGGCGCCGGTCATCGGAACGAAGCCGACAAGCATCGAGCCGACTCGGACCACTGTCCAACCGCCCGTTGATGAAGCAAAGCCTGCGAGCACCGAGCGGCCGCCGCGGGGGCGCCGCGAGCCGGCCCGCGTCGAGCCCGGCGTGGAGACCAAACCCGCCGCACCGCGCCACCCGGGGGGAGGCTCCCGTTGCAGTGATATTCTGCAAAAGGCTTCGCTCGAGCCCCTGACAGGCGAAGAGGCGGAGTATCTGAAGAGGGAATGCAGATGAAAGTCTCGATCTCGAACACCAAACGATTCGCTGCGTGGAGCGGCGCAGCCCTGGGTCTGATCGCGGCCCTGGTCGGATGTGCCACTCCGCAGGCGACCAACCTGAGCAACGAATTGCCGTTCGATCAGGCGGTCGTGCAGGCCACCGACGGTCTGGCCGGCCAGACGCAGAAACTCCCTGCGTTCCTCGCCAAAGTGGAGTCGAAGCTTGCCAAGCGCGGCGTCGTTCTCGACCCGATGCTCGACGCCGCGACCGGCCAGCAGACCGCGGCCACCGTGCTGCTCGAGACCCGCGTTACCGAGCGGCTGACGACCCG
>JAYSMB010000061.1:0-5604 GCA_043725065.1 Burkholderiales bacterium | reverse complement strand
GCGCGCGAAAGTCGCTGCTGAACAAGGAGGTGTCCGGATTGACCGCGGCGACCAGGCCGATGCGGCGAAAGTCGTGACCCTTGGCGATCATCTGGGTGCCGACCAGCACGTCGACTTCGCCGGCGTGGACGGCGCCGAGCTGCGCTTCGAGCGCGCCTTTCTTGCGCGTGCTGTCGGCGTCGATGCGGGCGATCCGAGCGCCGGGCAGCAGCGCGGCCATCTGCTCTTCGAGCCGTTCGGTGCCGCGACCGATCGGCGCGATGTCGGGGTTGCCGCAATCGGGGCAGGCGCGCGGCACGGCTTCGGCCAGGCCGCAGTGGTGGCAACGCAAGGTTCTGTCCTGCTTGTGGAAGACGCGCCAGGCGCTGCAGTGCGGGCAGGCGCTCTTCCAGCCGCATTCGGCGCAGTGCAGCACCGGCGCATAGCCCCGGCGGTTGAGGAAGACCAGGCTTTGCTCGCCACGCGCGATCCGCGCCTCGAGCGCCGCGACCAGCGCGGGTGCCAGCGCCGCCGGCGCGCCGCGAGTGGGTGGCAGGCGGCTCATGTCGATCAGCCGCACTTCAGGCCAGGCCGCGCCGCCGATCCGCCCGGGCAAGTCGAGGCGCAGGTAGTGGACCGTCTCGGCACGGTGCCAGCTTTCCAGCGATGGCGTGGCCGAACCGAGGACGACCAGGACGCGTTCGTTCCGACCGCGCCAGACCGCCAGATCGCGCGCCGAGTAGCGCGCGCCTTCCTGCTGCTTGTACGACGGGTCGTGTTCTTCGTCGACCACGATCAGGCCGAGCCGCGGCAGCGAAGCGAACACCGCAAGCCGGGTGCCGAGCACGATATCGGCTCGGCCGATGTGCGCCATCAGCCAGTGGCGCAGTCGCTCGGCTGGCGTCAAGCCGCTGTGCAGAACGACGATGTGCTTGCCGGCGAAACGGCCGGCAAAGCGCGCGATGAGCTGCGGCGTGAGGTTGATCTCGGGCACCAGCACGAGTGCCTGTCTGCCGTCCGTCAGGGCCGTCGCCGCGGCGCGCAGATAGACCTCGGTCTTGCCGCTGCCGGTCGTGCCGTGGAGCAGCACCGTGCCGGGCTCCGCGCTGGCCATGGCGGTGGCGATCCGCTCGCTCGCCCCCGCCTGTGCCGGCGCGAGCGCCGGGGCTGCTTGCGGCGTGGCGGGGGCGGCTGCGTCCTCCGCCTTCAGGCGTTTTTCAAGCCGCGACAGCCGGTTGCGGATCGCGTCGTTGCCGAGCCGCCGCAGCTCGGCCGGCAGGACCGAGAGCGCGATCTCGCCGATGCCCCGCTGGTAGTACGACGCCGCGAAGGCGACGAGCTCGCACCACCGTGGAGGCAGCGGCGGCATCGCGTCGCACACCTCGGTGATTTCCCTGAGTTCATTGACCCCGGCATCGCCCGCTTCCCCGGGCCAGACCAGGCCCGTGACCTCTCGGCGACCCAATGGGACACGTACAAGCGTTCCTGGCGAGAGCATGCGCTGACTTATGTAGCTCAGCGCAGCTTCCAGGCCGGCGTGGCGCGGTGCCTCGACCACGACCGGAACAACGGATGCCGCAGCCGTCATGGACCTCCTCGCCAGCCGGGGTGGTACTTGCTCGCAGCTTCAACTAAACGCCGTAAGTTCATGATTCGGAAACGCTTTTGAGATTCTCCACCGCTCCTGTGGGTAACTTTGTGGAGAACACCACCCGGCAGCGCCGAAACGCTTGCTGCGTCTTGCTTCGCGACATCCTGCCCGGTTTCGCGGCAGGCGCACGACCTCAATGAAATCAACAACTTACGAGCGCCTCGGAAAATCGCAATGATGCGGCGCAGCACCGGGGCCGATTTTTATGACAGATCAAAGTCATGGGGATAAGTCAAGCCCTGAGTGCTCACTCACCGTTATCGGGCCCGGTGCGGCGCGAGCGTGACTTTCGTCACGCGCCGTTCGGCGAATGGTAGGGGCGAGACAGATCGTGAACGGCGTCGACAAGCACGTTGACTTGCTCGGGCGGCGTATGCTGGCTGATGCCGTGGCCGAGATTGAAGACATGGCCGTTGATTCCCGTCGCCGGCCTGTCATGAAAGCTCGCCAGCACCGCCGCCACTTCGCTTCGGATCGCTTCGGCCCCGGCGAACAGGACGTTCGGGTCGAGGTTGCCTTGCAGGGCCACGCCGGCGCCGACGCGAGTTCGCGCAGCGCCGAGGTTGACCGTCCAGTCGACGCCGACCACGTCGGCGCCGAGTTCGCCGATCGCCTCCAGCCACGACCCACCGCCCTTGGTGAAGACGATGTGGGGGACGCGCCGTCCGTCGGCGTCGCGCTGCAATCTCTTCAGCACCTGGCCGGTGTAGGCGAGA
Organism: Burkholderiales bacterium; assembly: GCA_043725065.1. Lineage (GTDB taxonomy): Bacteria > Pseudomonadota > Gammaproteobacteria > Burkholderiales > Burkholderiaceae_C > Schlegelella_A. The sequence goes on along the minus strand of JAYSMB010000061.1, from coordinate 3,258 downwards.
CTGAACTTCTGGAACGCGCCGTCGGCGAGCACGCCGCCCCAGCTGTCGAAGATCATCACGGCCTGAGCGCCGGCGTCGATCTGGGCGTTGAGATACAACGCGACCGCCTCGGCATTGATCGCGAGAATGCGGTGCAGCAAGTCGGGCCGCGCGTAGAGCATGGTCTTGACGAGGCGGTAGTCGTCGGAGCCCGCGCCTTCGACCATGTAGCAGGCCAGCGTCCAGGGGCTGCCGGAAAAGCCGATCAAGGGCATGCGCCCGGCCAGCGCGCGACGGATCGAGCTCACCGCGTCGAACACATAGCGCAGCTTGGCCATGTCGGGCACCGCGAGTCTGGCCACGGCCGTTTCGTCGCGCAACGGCCGCTCGAAGCGCGGGCCTTCGCCCTCGGCAAACGACAGGCCGAGACCCATCGCATCGGGAACGGTCAAGATGTCGCTGAACAGGATGGCGGCGTCGAGCGCGTAGCGATCGACAGGCTGCAGCGTCACCTCGGTCGCGAAATCGGGGCTGGTCGCCAAGTCCATGAAGCTGCCGGCACGAGCGCGGGTGGCGCGGTATTCGGGCAGGTAGCGGCCGGCCTGCCGCATCAGCCAGACAGGAGTGAAAGGCACGGGCTCGCTGAGGCAGGCGCGCAGGAAGCTGTCGTTCTGGAGCGGCGAGGGCATCGGGCCATTGTCGCAAACGCGTTCGAAGCGAACCGGCGCTGGAAGCGCGAGAACATAATCGTCGCGACCTTTCAATCCGACGGCCGACAAGGAGTAGCGCCATGCTTGCCAACGACGTTCTGCACACGGTCGGCAATACGCCGCACATCCGCATCAACCGCCTGTTCGGCAAGACGCACAGCGTCTACATCAAGAGCGAACGCGCCAACCCCGGCGGCTCGATCAAGGACCGGATCGCGGTGGCGATGGTCGAGGCGGCCGAAGCCTCGGGTGCGTTGAAGCCGGGCGCGACGATCGTCGAGCCGACCTCCGGCAACACGGGCGTCGGACTGGCCATGGTTGCCGCGGTCAAGGGCTACAAGCTGGTGCTCGTCATGCCCGACAGCATGAGCGTGGAGCGACGCCGGTTGATGCTCGCTTACGGCGCGACCTTCGAGTTGACGCCGCGCGAAAAAGGCATGAACGGTTCGATCGCGCGTGCACTGGAGATCGTTGCCGCGACGCCGGACGCGTGGATGCCGCAGCAGTTCGACAACCCGGCCAACATCGAGGTCCATGCGCGCACCACGGCGGAAGAGATCGCCGCCGATTTCCCGAGCGGCGTCGATGCGTTGATCACCGGCGTCGGCACCGGCGGCCACATCACCGGTTGCGCCCAGGTGCTGAAGAAGATGTGGCCCAAGCTCAAGGTCTACGCAGTGGAGCCGAGCGCTTCGCCGGTGATCAGCGGCGGCAAGCCGAGCCCGCACCCGATCCAGGGCATAGGCGCCGGCTTCATTCCGAAGAACCTGCACGTCGACCTGCTCGACGGCGTGATCCAGGTCGAGGCCGAAGCGGCGCGCGAGATGGCGAGGCGCTGCGCGCGCGAGGAAGGCATTCTGGTCGGCATCTCGTCGGGTGCGACGCTCGCGGCGATCGCGCAGAAGCTGCCGGACATCGCGGCTGGAGCAACCGTGCTCGGCTTCAACTACGACACGGGCGAGCGCTACTTGTCCATCGAAGGCTTCTTGCCGCAATGAAACCCCCACGCTTGCGACTGGCGTCGCTGCGCTGCCCCCCGCGGGGGCCGAGTGCCACGGCTCCCTGCCGGCCCGCGCCGGCGTGGACGGCACGAGTAGGCCTCGCGTCTCGCGACGCCGCAGCCTGCAAGGCTGGCCGGGCTTGGGAGCGGCCCGGCGCTCGGCCATGAAACCCAAAGTCCTCATCGTCGAGGACGAGCCGGGCATCGCCGATACGCTTCAATACGCGTTGCGCACCGAGGGCTTCGAGCCGGCCTGGTGCGCGACCGGCGAGGAAGCGCTGGCGCGTATCGAAAGCGAGCCGCCGGCGCTGGTGATCCTCGACGTCGGCCTGCCCGATGCGAGCGGCTTCGAGATCTTCAAGCGCATCCGCGCCACCAGCGAGGTGCCGGTCGTCTTTCTCACGGCGCGCAGCGATGAGATCGATCGCGTCGTCGGCCTCGAGCTCGGCGCCGATGACTACATCGCCAAGCCGTTCTCGCCGCGCGAGCTGGTTGCGCGGGTTCGGGGCGTGCTGAGGCGCAGCGCCAAGAGCGTACCGGCTGCTCCGCCCGCTGCGGCGGCGGCACCAGCGCCAGCCAGCGCAGCATCGGCGGCGCCGACGATCGCCGTCGACGAAGGCAAGATGCAGATTCGCTATCACGGTCGCCTGCTCGAGCTCTCGCGCTACGAGTTCGGCCTGCTCAAGACGCTTGCCGGGCGCCCCGGTCATGTGTTCTCGCGCGACGCCTTGCTCGAGCGCGTGTGGGGCAACGACACCGAAAGCATGGACCGCACCGTCGACGCGCATGTGAAGACGGTACGCGCCAAGATGAAGACGATCGCGCCGAACGAGGAGCCGATCCGCACCCATCGCGGCAGCGGCTATTCGCTCGCCGAAGACCTGCCGCCGACTTGACGAAGCGCACCCGAATTTTCATCGGCATCCTGGTTGCGTACGCGCTGGGCGTTGCCTTCCTGATGTATCGCCAGCTCGGCGACATCGACCCGCGTTACCGCGAGTCGGCCGAAGAATCGCTGGTCGAGACGGCCTACCTGATGGCGACACTGATCGAGCACTCGTCGGCCGACGGTGCCCTGCGCGTCGACGCGCTCGAGCCGGTCTTTCGCACCCTGTACGCGCGCCGCTTCAGCGCCGACATTTACGGCGTCGAGAAGACTCGCGTCGAGTTGCGCATGACCGTCGTCGACCGCTGGGGCACGGTGATCTTCGATTCCCGATCGGCCCAACTCGGCGCCGACCATTCGCGGCGGCACGACATCTTTCTCGCCCTGCGCGGCCAGTACGGCGCGCGCACGACGGCCGACATCGACGGCGACCCGCGCACCTCGGTGATGTATGTCGCGGTGCCTGTCCACGACCTCTCGACGGCGGACGGCGGCGCCATCGTCGGCGCGCAAGAAGACGCTGTTGCTCGGTGCGACCTCGGTCGTCGCCATGCTGCTGCTCGTCATCATCCTGTCGGTGTGGCTGGTGCGCCCGTTCGGCGTGCTGGCCGACTACGTTCGCTACGTGCGTTCGCAACGTTCGTTCAGCCTGCCGCGTCTGGGCCGGCGCGCGCTCGGCGCGA
>JAYSMB010000060.1:0-6391 GCA_043725065.1 Burkholderiales bacterium | reverse complement strand
GCAACCGTGACCCGGTCCTACTTGCCGAGCCGGGCGCGATGCCGGGCGATCTCGGCCCGCACCTGCTCGGGCGCGGTGCCGCCTTCGACATTGCGCGAGGCGAGCGAGCCCCGAAGCGTCAACACGCCATGCACATCGGAGGCGATGCCGGGGTGAAAGCCCTGCAGCGTCGCCAGCGGCAGGTCGGCCAGGCCAACGCCGCCGTGAATCGCCTGCTTGACCGCGTGAGCGACGGCCTCGTGCGCGTCACGAAACGGCACGCCTTTCTTGACCAGGTAGTCGGCCAGATCGGTCGCGGTCGCGTAACCCTTCGCGGCAGCGCGCTCCATCGCCTCGGCCTTGACCGCGATGCCGGGCACCAGCTCGCAGAAGATGCGCAGCGTGTCCTTCAACGCGTCGACGGTGTCGAAGAGCGGCTCCTTGTCTTCCTGGTTGTCCTTGTTGTAGGCCAGCGGCTGGCCCTTCATCAGCGTGAGCAGGCCCATCAGGTGACCGACGACGCGACCGGTCTTGCCGCGCGCCAGCTCGGGCACGTCGGGATTCTTCTTCTGCGGCATGATCGACGAGCCGGTGCAGAAGCGGTCGGCCAGCTCGATGAAGCCGAAGTTCTGGCTCATCCACAGCACCAGCTCTTCGCTCAAGCGCGAGACGTGGACCATGACCAGGCTGGCCGCGGCCGCGAACTCGATCGCGAAGTCGCGGTCGCTCACGGCGTCGATGCTGTTGCGGCACAGGCCCGCCATGCCGAGCGCGCGAGCCACCGCTTCGCGGTCGAGCGGATAGCTGGTGCCGGCGAGTGCCGCGGCGCCGAGCGGCAGGCGGTTGGTTCGCGCCTGCACTTCGTTCATGCGCTCGGCGTCGCGCGAGAACATCTCGACATAGGCGAGCAGGTGGTGGGCGTACGACACCGGCTGGGCGACCTGCAGGTGCGTGAGGCCCGGCAGGATGGTCTCGGTGTGCTGCTCGGCCAGATCGACGAAGGCGCGCTGCAAGTCGCCGAGCAGGGCGACGATGCCGGTGATCTCGTCGCGCAGCCACAAGCGCAGATCGGTCGCCACCTGGTCGTTGCGCGAACGGCCGGTGTGCAGGCGCTTGCCGGCGTCGCCGGCCAGCTGCACCAGGCGCGCCTCGATGTTGAGGTGAACGTCTTCGAGCTCGATCTTCCACTCGAATGCGCCGCTTTCGATCTCGGCGGCGATCGTCGCCAGGCCGCTGCGGATCGCGCCGAGGTCGGCCGCGGCGATGACGCCCTGCGCCGCCAGCATGTCGGCGTGGGCGAGGCTGCCGGCGATATCGGCACGCCAGAGCCGCTTGTCGAACGACACGCTGGCCGTGTATCGCTGCACGAGCTCGCTCATCGGCTCGGAAAACAGCGCCGACCAGGCTTCGGTCTTCTTGTCGAACTGGTTGGCGGTCATTCTGGAACGGGGCAGGTTCACCGCAGCGTGCACACGGTCACACAACGGCCGCGGCAGCGCCGCAACTCTGGCCCACGGCGGGCCGGCGGTTGGGGACAATGCTCGCATGCACCCCGCCTGCCTTGCCGCCATTCTATCGGCGAGCCCTTGTCCAGGATGAGCGCCTTGCCCGGCGCCGGAGGGCGCTCGACCGGTTTCGGCGCGACCGCGTTCGAGATCGCCGCCGATGCCACGGCGCCGCGCCGGCCGGGGCCCGACTCCGCCTTCGACGTTTGCCACGTCGGCGTCGTGTTGCGCGCCTTGCTGTTCGTGCACGGCGTGATGGCGATCGGCATGGTCTTCGCGGCACCGACCTTTCCGGTCTGGCTCGGCCTCACGGCCGCCGGATCGAGCGTCGCCCTGCCCGGCGTGCTGATGTGGCTGCTGGCGCTGTGCGCGCTCAAGCGGCCGCTTGCCGCGGCGCCGGTGCCGGTGCAATGGATCGCCGCGATCGGCCTCGGTGCGCTGGCCGCATGGGCCGCCTCGCAGCTCGTGGCGGCCTTGCTGCTCGACACCTCGGGAGCAAGCCTTGGCGCCCTGGTCGGCGCCGGTCCCGCCCTCGCCGGCGCGGCGATGGCCGCGGCCGTTTTCGAATGGCTGCGCCTGCGTGCCAAGGCGAGGGTGCCGGCCGAGACCACCGCGCGCCTGGCCGAACTGCAATCGCGGATCCGCCCGCACTTTCTCTTCAACACCCTCAATACCGCGCTGACCCTGATTCGCCTCGACCCAGCCAAGGCCGAGGGCGTGCTCGAAGACCTGGCCGAGCTGTTTCGCGTCGCCATCGGCGACACCGCCGAGTCGGTCTCGCTGGCCGAGGAAGTCGAGCTGGCGCAGCGCTACCTCGACATCGAGCAGATCCGTTTCGGCAGCCGTTTGCACGTGAGCTGGGAACTCGATCCCGAGGCCGGCGGCGCGCGCGTCCCGCCGCTGTTGTTGCAGCCGCTGGTCGAGAACGCGGTGCGGCACGGCGTCGAGCCTTCGCCCGAGGGCGGCGTGATCCGCATCCGGACCAAGGTCAAGCTCGGCCGCGCCGTGCTCTCGATCGCCAACAGCGTGCCCAAGGAAGCTTCGTGTCCGGGCAACGGCATCGCCCTCAAGAACGTTCGGGAACGCTTGCGCCTGATGCACGACGTCGCCGCGCAGTTCGATATGCGGCAGGAGGCCGATGTGTTCCGTGTCCAGATCGTCGTCCCGCTATGAGTGATTGCCGATGAGCGCCGTTCACGCGGTCGCCACGCGTGCCCTGCGTGTTCTCGTCGTCGACGATGAAGAGCTGGCGCGGCTGCGTCTGAAAAGCCTGGTCGCCGAATGCGGCGAGCCGCGCTGCATGGTGGCCGGCGAAGCGGCGAACGCGGCGCAGGCGCTGGTCTGGCTGATGACGCACGAATGCGATCTGCTGCTGCTCGACGTGCAGATGCCGGGTCGCGACGGCACCCAGCTTGCCGCCGAACTGCGTCTGAAGACACCGGCGCCGGCGATCGTCTTCGTCACCGCGCATGCGCAACACGCGCTCAAGGCATTCGATCTCGAAGCCGTCGATTACCTGACCAAGCCGGTCAAGCGCGAGCGGCTGCAGATGGCGCTGCGCCGGGTCGCCCAACGCTTGTCGCTCGGCCAGCCTGTCGCACCGCCGCCACCCGTTGCGTCGCAAGACGAAGGGCCGGTCATTGTCGTCAGCGATCGCGGTCGCATCATCCGCGTGCCGGTTGCCGACGTGCTCTACCTGAAGGCCGAGCTCAAATACGTCACGCTGCGCACCGCCGAACACACGCATGTGCTCGACGACTCGCTTGCCGATCTCGAAGAGCGGCTCGGCAGTCACTTCCTGCGCGTGCATCGCAACGCACTGGTCGCCCGGCGCGCCGTCCGCGCGCTCGAGCGTCGCACGCTGGTTGGCGATCCGGAAGAAGAGGGCGCGGAAAGCTGGGCCGTGTGCATGGCCCCGGTCGGCGAATGGCTTGCGGTATCGCGCCGGCAGGTCGCGGCGGTACGGGAGGCGCTGGTCGCGGCGGGACGCTGAGCGGGGCGCGCAGCGGACGGTTACAACGCGCGTGTCGCCGGTCGGGACAATTGCGCCGTGGAATCAACTCCGCTTCGTCGCTGGCTGAGAACAGGTCCCGGTCGTGTGGGCGTCGGGCTGGCATCGGCCGTCATCGTCGCCTTCATCCTCCGGGGTGTTCTCGACGCCGCGCCTGAGTCGATACCCGGCGCCGCGCAGACGCCGGTCGCGAGCACGCCCGTTGCCGTCGCCACCGCCGCGCTCGTCGCGAGCTCCGGCGTCGCGAGCCTGTCGAACGCTATCGAACCGGGCACAGCGTCGGCCGCGGATGATGAGGTTCAGGTCTGCGGCGGCGCCTGGGTGAAGTCGGGCGCTGATGGACGTCCATCCGAGGAAGCGATGAACGCCATGGACGACCGCGCCACCGAGGAAGCGGTGTCGGCGGCCCTCGTGGCGATGGAGGCAAGCTCCGATCCCCGCGCGCTGGCCGCCGCGCGATATTTCCGCGCCGTGCGGGCCGGCCTCGCAGCTGAGTTCCTTTCGAAGTGCGATGGCAACGCGGTTTGTGTGGCGCGCGACGAGCGCTCGCGAAGCCAGGGCCGAGCTCAACGCGACGCGCTGGCGCGGCTGGCCCAGGACTCGAACGACCCCCAGGTCTACGCGTGGGCTTACCGGGCCTGCAAAAACGCACCGGAGGCGGATCACGGCGCCTGCCTGATGGTCAGCGCTGCCCAATGGGCGCGGCTCGATCCATCGAACGCCGAGCCATGGCTCGCTCTCGGAGACGAAGCCCGGACGCGCGGCGATTCGTCTGCCTTCGACGAGGCGATGTTTCATGTGGCGAGCTCGGAGCGCCACGACCCGGGGTTCGGCGCGCTCTCGGCGGTGATGACGGAGTACGTGCCTGCGGGAGACGCAAACCTTCTCGGCACCTGGGGGATGCTGATTCAGGCTATCGGTATCGACTCGGTGGACGGAATCGCATGGCAAAACAGCTCGCGCTATTGCGGTGCCGAGGAAATCGCGGATCCGAATCGTCGCGAGACTTGCGAACGCATGGCGAGGATGCTCGTCGATCGATCGACGACGCTGATCGCGAGGAGCATCGGTACGGGCATCGGAAAGCGCTTGGGATGGCCCGCCGAGCGACTAGAGGCGCTGGCCCGTCAGCGCGAGGCCGAGACCTCCGTTCAGCGGGTGCACGCCGTGCAAGCATCCGCCGATCCATTCAACTGCTCCGGGCTCCGCGACCAGATCGATCGTCTGCGTGAAGTCGCGCGCGTGGGCGAAATTGAAGCGCTTTATCGCGATGTCGTGGCAACCGGCGAGCCGGTGGAGCAACTTGCTGTCGAGGCCCGACGCAAGTACGCCGAGCAGAAGGACAAGCTGGAGCGGGAGCGGGCCGCGGCTTCGGCGGCAGTTGCCTCGGCAGGCGCGGCGTCGGAAGTCGCGTCGCCGATCCGTTGATCGGGTCGTCGCTGCCGGCGCCGCTTTTTCCATGGGCCGGTTGTGCCCCTTTGCCGCGCCGGCGTCAAGAGCCCGCGCCCGCAACACACGCGTGCAAGCGCAAGTTCAACCAGTATTGCGCAACCCCGCCGCCAGGCCGTTGATCGAGATGTGGATGCCGCGCCGAATCCGCTCCAGGCTCGGATCGTCTTCGCGGCGATGCCGGTAGCGGCGCATCAGCTCGACCTGCAGGTGGTTGAGCGGGTCGAGGTAGGGGAATCGATGCTCGATCGAACGCGCCAGCGCCGGGTTCGAGGCGAGCCGGTCCTTCTCGCCGCCGATCAGTGCGAGCGCGTCGTTGGTCCGTTGCCACTCGGCCTCGATCCTCGCGAAGATGCGGCGGCCGAGCTTCTTGTCCTCGACCAGATCGACATATCGCGCGGCGATCGCCATGTCGCTCTTGGCGATCACCATGTCGAGGTTGGAGACCAGGGTGGTGAAGAACGGCCGCTCCTTGGCCATGCGCTTGAGCAGGGCGACACGGGCGGTGCGTTCGCCGCCTTTGCCAAGAAAGGCCTCGACCGCCGCGCCGAAGCCGTACCAGCCGGGCAGGGCGACGCGGCACTGGCCCCAACTGAAGCTCCAGGGGATGGCGCGCAGATCCTCGATCGCCCGCGTCGCCTTGCGCGAAGCCGGACGCGAGCCGATGTTGAGCTCGGCGATCTCGCGGATCGGCGTGGCGCTGAAGAAGTAGTCGGCGAAGCCGGGCGTCTCGTAGACCAGGCCGCGATAGGCGGACAGGCTCGCTTCGCTCAACTGCCGGGCCGCGTCGATGAAGCTCTTGGGCGCGCTCTTGGTCGGCTGCAGCAGCGTCGCCTCGAGCGTGGCCGCGACCAGCGTTTCGAGGTTGCGCCGGCCGATCTCGGGCTGCGCGTATTTCGAGGCGATCACCTCGCCCTGTTCGGTGAGGCGGATCTGCCCGTTCACCGTACCCGGAGGTTGCGCCAGGATCGCCTCGTAGCTCGGTCCGCCGCCGCGCCCGACCGTGCCTCCGCGGCCGTGGAACAGGCGAAGTGTGATGCCGTGCGACGCGCGCAGCTCGGTGAAGACTTCGACCAGCGCGATCTCGGCGCAATACAGCTCCCAGCTGCTGGTCAGCGCGCCGCCGTCCTTGTTGCTGTCGCTGTAGCCGATCATCACGTCCTGCTCGGCGCCCGAGCGTTGCAACATCGCGGCGATGCACGGCAGTGCGTAGTACTCGCGCATGATGGTCGCGGCACGCTTCAGGTCGCCGATGGTCTCGAACAGCGGCGAGACAATGAGTGCACTGCTCGCGGGATCGTCGAGCGTGCCGCGCAGCAGGCCCGCTTCCTTCAGCAGCACCAGCACTTCGAGCAGGTCGCTCACGCTTTCGGTGTGCGAGACGATGTAGTGGCGGATCGCCTCGCGGCCATAGCGAGCGAGCATCGTCGCCGCCGCCTCGAAGATC
>JAYSMB010000059.1:0-4935 GCA_043725065.1 Burkholderiales bacterium | reverse complement strand
GGCTGCGTATCGCCGCAGCCTTGCTCAAGACGCTGCCCCGATGTCCGTGTTGCTTGCGTATGAACGCAAGACTACTCTTATGACACAGTAAGACTAGGTGGTGACGCGATATCGGCAAGCACCGTTGAGCAGGGAGTGGATGAGCGCGTCAGACTGCTTGAGCGATTCCTGCGAGTCTTCCTCAGAAGCACACACGTAGACGAGGAGATTGTTCGACTTCGCCTGGGCAAGGCTTTCGCGCCAACATTCTTCGACGCTGTCCTTCCGGGCCTGTTGGCAGCCAAGGTGCTTGAAGAGGTCCCTTGGCGGGGGCAGGGCTATCAAAGACGATACAAGCTGCTGACGTCAATGTCTGCGATTGAAGCGTCGCTAGAGCGGTCGCGTGGTCAGTTCGATGAGTTCCTGCGCCATATCAGAACGCACTGATCCCTGTGGCCCGATCTCGGGCGGCCGGATGGCGGCGATAATGGCTTCATGCTCGCTCGGTCCCCTTCCTCAGCGACGCTCTTCGGTTGGCGTTGGCGCAAGCCATCAGCCTGACCGACCTATTGCGCCCGCACGGGCGCCCTCAGTCCCCACCCAGCACGTCGCGCCGGCCTCGCCAGCGACAGAAAAAGCGGGTATCAGAGCGGGTATCAAACATGGATGTCTGACAAAACATCCAATGGAATCAATAGGATAGAGCGCAAATGCTGCTCATGATCGACAACTACGACTCGTTCACCTACAACCTGGTGCAGTACTTCGGCGAGCTCGGCGAGGACGTCCGCGTGTTCCGCAACGACGAGATCACGCTCGAAGGCATCGCCGGGCTCGCGCCCGAACGGCTCGTGCTCTCGCCAGGGCCGTGCTCGCCGGCAGAAGCCGGAATCTGCGTCGATGCGATTCGCGAGTTCACGGGTAAGTTGCCGATCCTCGGCGTGTGTCTCGGCCATCAGGCGATCGGTGCGGCGCTCGGCGGCAGGATCGTCCGCGCGGCGCGCGTGATGCACGGCAAGGCGAGCCAGATCCGTACCGACGGGCAAGGCGTCTACGCCGGACTGCCGGGCGAGTTCGAGGTGATCCGCTATCACTCGCTGGCGATCGAACGCGAGACCTTGCCCCATTCGCTCGAAGTCACCTCGACGAGCGAAGACGGCGAGATCATGGGCGTGCGCCACCGCGGGCTCGCGGCGACGAAGACGCCGCTCGAGGGCGTGCAGTTCCATCCTGAATCGATCCTCACCCAACACGGTCACGCGATGCTGAAAAACTTTCTGGACGCCTCGTCATGAGCCGCCGGGCCGTTCCCAAGGCGAATACCGTAGCGCGAAGCGCGAAGGTTGCCCTATGAATATCGTCGATCTTCGAAGCGACACCGTCACGCGGCCGACTGCGGCGATGCGCGCCGCGATGGCCATGGCCCCCGTCGGCGACGACGTGTTCGGCGACGACCCGAGCGTCAACGCGCTGCAGGAAAGAATCGCCGCGATGCTCGGCAAGGAAGCGGCGCTGTTCGTCAGCAGCGGCACTCAGGGCAATCTGTGCGCGCAGATGAGTCATTGCCAGCGGGGTGAAGAGGCGATCGTCGGCCAGCTCGCCCACACCTACCGCTACGAGGCCGGTGGCGCCGCGGTGCTCGGCAGCATCCAGCCGCAGCCGGTTCCACAACAGTCCGACGGTACGCTGCTGCTCGCCGACATCGAGGCCGCGATCAAGCCCGATGACGATCATTTCGCGCCGACCCGACTGCTTTGCCTGGAGAACACCTGGAACGGCAAGGTACTCTCGATCGACTACCTCGAGCAGGCGACCGCGATCGCGCGCCGGCGCGGGATCTCCACCCATCTGGACGGCGCGCGCCTGTTCAATGCCGTCGTGGCGTCTGGCGTGCCGCTGGCGCATATCGCCGGGCATTTCGATAGTGTCTCGGTGTGCTTCAGCAAGGGCCTTGGCGCGCCCGTCGGCTCGGCGCTGGCCGGCTCGCGTGCGTTCATCGAGCGGGCCCGCCGCGTGCGCAAGATGCTGGGTGGCGGGATGCGCCAGATCGGCGTGCTCGCGGCTGCCGCATCGTATGCGCTGGACCATCACGTCGAGCGACTCGTCGACGATCACGCCAACGCCAAGCGACTGGCCGACGGTCTGTCGCTGATCCCGGGCGTCGAGGTGGCCGCGCCGGACACCAACATCGTGTTCGCGAGCATCGCCACCGGGCGCACCGAAGCTCTGCTCGCGCACCTGAAAGAGCGCGGCGTGCTGGCCACCGGCTTGATCGGCCTGCGCTTCGTCACCCATCTCGATGTCGACTCCGGTGGGGTCGACCGCGCCGTGGCGGCTGTCGCGGAATTCATGTCTGCTTAGGAGTCCCCATGCCGATCAGCAACAGCGACGCCCTGGCGCGCACCATCGACCACCGCGAGATCTTTCACGACGAGATGCTCTCGCTGGTGCGCCGCATCATGAGCGGCGAGATGTCGCCGGTGATGATGGCGGCCGTGCTGGTGGGCCTGCGCGTCAAGAAAGAAACGATCGGCGAGATCACCGCCGCGGCGCAGGTGATGCGCGAGTTCTCGTCCAAGGTCGAGGTGAAGGATCGCACCCATCTGGTCGACATCGTCGGCACCGGCGGCGACGGCTCGCACACCTTCAACATCTCGACCTGCAGCATGTTCGTCGCCGCTGCCTGCGGGGCGCGCGTCAGCAAGCACGGCAACCGCGGCGTCAGCAGCAAGTCGGGCAGCGCCGACGTGCTGGAAGCGCTCGGCCTGCCGCTCACGCTCACGCCGCAGCAGATCGCGGCCTCGATCGAGGCGACCGGCATCGGTTTCATGTTCGCGCCCAACCATCATCCGGCGATGAAGAACGTCGCCCCGGTGCGCAAGGAATTGGGCATCCGCACCATCTTCAACATCCTCGGTCCGCTGACCAACCCGGCCGACGCGCCCAACATCCTGATGGGCGTGTTCCATCCCGATCTGGTCGGCATACAGGTGCGCGCCTTGCAGCGGCTCGGTGCCGAGCACGCCGTCGTCGTCTACGGCAAGGACGGCATGGACGAGGTCTCGCTCGGCGCGGCGACGATGGTCGGCGAGCTGAAGGACGGCGAGGTTCGCGAATACGAGATCCATCCCGAGGATTTCGGCTTCACGATGGCCAGCAACCGGGCGCTGCGCGTCGAGACGCCGGCCGAGTCGAAGGCGATGCTCGAGTCGGTGCTCGCGGACGTGCCAGGTCCGGCGCGTGACATCGTGGTCTTCAACGCCGGAGCTGCGCTCTATGCCGCCAATATCGCGGCGACGATGGAAGCGGGCGTCGCTCTGGCGCGTGAGGCGATCGCTTCGGGCCGGGCGCGGGCCAAGTTGCACGAGTTCATCGCCTTCGGGCGACGGTCCGTCGCGCCGGCATGAGCGACTTCTTGAAGAAGATCGTTGCCGTCAAAGGCGAGGAAGTCGCGGCGGCAAGGCTGCGGCGCGACCTGCCTTCCCTGCGTCGGGAGGCCGAGTCGCTCGGTGGGCAGCGCGACTTCGTGGCCGCGCTGCGCGGCAAGATCTCCATGGGCCGAGCCGCCGTCATCGCCGAAATCAAGAAAGCCAGCCCGAGCAAGGGCGTGCTGCGCGAGGACTTCCGCCCTGCCGACATCGCCGCGAGCTACGCGCTGCACGGCGCCGCCGCGCTCAGCGTGCTCACCGACGAACGCTTCTTCCACGGCTCAGGGGCGGCGCTCGAAGCAGCGCGTGCCGCGTGTTCTGTGCCGGTCCTTCGCAAGGACTTCATGATCGACGCCTACCAGCTCTTCGAAGCAAGAGCGATGGGAGCAGACTGCATCCTGCTCATTGCCGCCATCCTCGACGACGTCCAGCTTGTCGAATTCGAGGCCGCGGCGTTCGCGCTCGGAATGGCCGTGCTGGTCGAGGTTCACGACGAGCACGAACTCGATCGCGCGCTGAAGCTGACGACGCCGCTGGTCGGCATCAACAACCGTGACCTGCGCACTTTCGAGGTCTCGCTCGACACGACGCTGGCGATGCTGCCGCGGGTGCCCGCGAACCGCCTCGTCGTCAGCGAAAGCGGCATCCACGCACGCGCCGACATCGCGCGTCTGCGCGGCGCCGACGTCCATGCCTATCTCGTCGGCGAGGCTTTCATGCGCGCACCCGACCCTGGCGTTGCGCTCGCAAGCCTGTTCGGATGAAGGCGGCCGATCTCGACGCGGCGTTCGCGTCGCTGCCGGCGGCGTGGACTGCCGTCCTGCCGGGTTGGACACGCGACAAGCTCGATGCCGTGCGGCACAGCGTCGAAGCCGTCTCCGGCGACCGACTGATCGCGCCGGACGACCCGTTCCGCGCGCTACGCCTGGTCGCACCCGACGACGTGAAGGTCGTCGTCATCGGCCAAGATCCGTACCCCACCGCTGGCCACGCAGACGGCCTTGCCTTCTCGGCCGGCAAGGGCCGACCGCGCTCGCTGGCCCGGGTGTTCGAGGTTCTCGCCGGCGATCGGCCGAAAGCGTTTCACGTGCCCGAGGTCTGGAAGCTCGACGACTGGGCGGCTCGGGGCGTTCTCCTGCTCAACCCCGTGCTGACCGTCGAAGTCGGCCGCAGTGCCAGTCATATGGAGTGCGGTTGGCAGGCGCTCACTCTTGAGATCGTCAAGGTTTTGTCAAGGCGACCTGGTCCACCAGTGTTTCTTCTGTGGGGTTCTAAGGCATATGCCTTTTTCGCGAGCGCCGCATCGGGCCGAGCGCGCACGCTCTTGACGCGCCATCCCTCGTACGACTTCCAGCGGGCCTTCATGGCCGAAGGCAGCCACTTCGAGGCCACTGCCAACCTCGTCGACTGGTGGGCCATCGGAAGACAAGGCGAGCCCATGCTATAGTCACCGGTTCGTCTCGGAGGGGTGCCCGAGTGGCTAAAGGGGGCAGACTGTAAATCTGTTGGCTTACGCCTACGCTGGTTC
>JAYSMB010000058.1:0-5434 GCA_043725065.1 Burkholderiales bacterium | reverse complement strand
GCCGGCTTCAGCGCCGTGAGCAAGGCGAGCATGCGCCCGGTCTCTTCCGCGCCCATGCCGGCGAGTGGCTCGTCGAGCAGCAGGGCGCGCGGCGCGGTGGCCAGGCACATCGCGATCTCGAGTTGCCGCTTGGCGCCGTGGCTCAGCGTTCCCGCGCTGCGCGCCGCCACGCCCGCGAGGCCGGCCGCATCGAGCGCTCGTGTCGCGGCCGCGAGGCTTGCCTGGTCGCGCGCGGCGCGTTCCCAGAATGGCCAAGGCCGCTGCGCCCGCGCTTGCGCCGCGAGCCGGCAGTTCTCGAGCACGCTGAACTCGCCGAAGATCGTCGTGCGCTGATAGCTGCGGCCGAGCCCGGCGCGGGCGCGGCGCGGCTGCGGCCAGCGCGTCACGTCGTGGCCGGCGAAGACGATGCTGCCTTGGCTGGCCGCCAGCTCGCCGGAGAGCATGTCGATGAGCGTCGACTTGCCCGCACCATTGGTGCCGATCACGGCGTGGATCTCGCCGACACGCAGATCGATCGAGACCGCGTCGACCGCGGCGAGACCGCCGAAGCGTCGGACCAGCCCGACGGCGCGCAGCAAGGCGGTGTCAGCCATGCGCACGGCTCTTCAACAGCGCACCCAGGCCGATCAACCCCTTGGGCAGCAGCGCGACGAAGGTGATGATCGCCAGGCCGAGCGTGAGCTGCCAGTGCGAAGCGAGCGGACCGAACAGCCCCTCCCACTGCACCAGCTCTTTCAGCAGCGTGAACGCGATCGCGCCGATCACCGCGCCGCGCAGACTGCCGATGCCGCCCAGGATGATCATCAGCAGCACCGCGCCCGATTCGTGCCAGGCGAGCAACTCGGGGTTGACCGTGCCGTCCTTGATCGCGAGCAGCGCGCCGGCAAGCCCGGCGAAAGCGCCGGCGATCACGAACGCCGCCAGCTTGTACGGGTAGGTCGAAAAGCCCGCCGCGCGCATGCGCTGTTCGCTGACGCGAATGCCCGCCAGCGCATGGCCGAAGCGCGAGCCGAGCAGCAGCGCGAGCAGGGCGTAGGTGGTGGCCAGCGCCGCGAGCACGGTGTAGTAGAGCGGGAGGCGCTTGTCGAGATCGAGCAGGGTCGTGCCGGCGACCTGAAGCACCGGCTTGACGGAAAGAAAGATGCCGTCGCTGCCGCCGCCGGTCTTGGTGTCGTGGACCACGAAGTAGGCCATCTGCGCGAAGGCCAGCGTGACCATGATGAAGTAGACGCCGCGCGTGCGCAGGCTCAAGGCGCCGACGAACAGCGCATATGCGGCGGCGCTTGCAACGGCCAGCGCAAGAAGCACCAGCAAGGGCGCGCCCGTATCACCGGAGCCGAGCACGACCGCATAGGCGCCGATGCCGAGAAAGGCGGCGTGGCCCAGGCTCACCAGCCCGGCCGCGCCGACGATCAACTCCAGGCTCAGCGCGAAGATCGCGTAGATCGCGATGCGGACGACGAGGTCCTGTGCGTACGGCGAGATCAGCGCCGGCAAGGCGGCGAGGGCGAGCAAAGCCGCGGTCGGCACGAGCCAGCCGCCCAGCTCGCGCCTTGCGATGTCAGGCAGGAGGCCGACCTGCGCCGTGGCGCCCGCTTCCTCGGCCGCCGCGTCAGTAGCCACGTTTCATCAGGCCTTCGGGCCGCCAGACGAGCACGATCGCCATCAGCAGGTAGACGCCGACGCCGCTCCACTCCGCGAAGAACACCTTGCCGAAGGTATCGACGATGCCGACCAGCAGCGAGGCGATCAGCGCGCCGCTGATCGAGCCGATGCCGCCGATCACGACGACGACGAAGCAGATGATGAGCACGCTGGATCCCATGCCCGGATAGACCGAGGACAGCGGTGCCGCGATCATGCCGGCCAGCGCGGCCAGCGCCACGCCACCCGCGAACACGATCCGATAGAGCAACCGGATGTCGACGCCGAGGCCGCGCACCATGTTGCGGTTGCTCGCGCCGGCCCGGATCATCATGCCGAGCCGCGTCTTGTTGACGACGGCGTAGAGCCCCAGCGCGATGACGATGCAGGCGAGCGACGAGAACACCCGGTACCACGGGTACGACATCAGATCGCCGAGGCGAAAACTGCCGGCCAGCCAGTCGGGAGCGGCGACGCCGTGCACGTCGTTGCCGACGAGCAGGCTGCGCGCCTCTTCGAACACGAGGATCAGCGCGTACGTCATCAGCACTTGCTGCAGGTGGTCTCGCTCGTAGAGGAAGCTGAAGAACGCCCACTCGAGCAGGTAACCGAAGATCGCCGCGAGCACCACGCCGGCGACCAGCCGCGCGAAGAACCAGTCGCCGAACCACGGCGCGAGCGCGAACGCGAGGTAGGCACCCAGCATGTAGAAGCTGCCGTGGGCGAGGTTGATCACGCCCATGATCCCGAAGATCAGCGTCAAGCCGCTGGCGACCAGAAACAGCAAAAGGCCGTACTGGACGGCGTTGAGGCACTGGACGAGAAAGGTCGAAAGGTCCAACGGGATGGGGCGAAGCGCCCGCTACCGGAAAGGATCGACGATGGCGACGCCGGTCGAGGCGAAATGCCTGACATTGCGCGTCGCGACCGTCAGGCCATGCACCGCGGCGGTGGCGGCGATCAGGAGGTCGGCGCCTTCATGGCCGAGCTCCGCTGACCAGCGGCCCCAACGCTTGGCGATCGGCGGCGTGATCGGCAGGATCCGGTCGCCGTAGAAGCGGATCAGGTCGTCGAGCCAGCGCTCGAGCACGCCGCGAAACTCGGCGTCGGCTGTTTTCGCGATGCCGCGTTCGATCTCGCCGACCGTGATGACGCTGAGAAAGGTTTCGTCCGCGGCGAGACCGCGCATCCAGGCGAGGACTTTCGTCGAAGGGCGGGACTTGCGCAGTTCCGACACCACGACGGTGTCGAGCAGGATCACGACAGATCCAGGTCGCGCAAGCGCACGGCGGGCCGCGGCGCGGCGGCGCCACGCGGCGCCCGCTGCCGCTTCGGTATGGCAAGTAGATGCTCGATGAAACCGGTCGCGGCGCCTCGCTCGGCGTTACGTAGCCGCTCGAACTCCTCGGCACCGACGACGACGACCGCCGCCCGGCCACGGCGTGTGACATGCTGTTCTTCGCCCCGCATGGCGGCTTCGACAACGGCGCTGAATTGAGCTTTGGCGTCTTGAAGGCGCCACGAGCGACGATTCACAGGATTCTCCACTGGTCTGATTGACTGGTCAGATTGTAGGTCCGCTTGTCGGCTCAGGGAAGCGCCGGCGCCGTCCAGGGCTCGGTGCTGGTCAGCGTTTTCAGGAACTCGACCACCTTCGCGATCTCCGGCCCGGTCAGACCCGTCGGCGACAACACCGGCGACTTCTTCGGGTCGTCGCCGCCTCCCGCAGCCATGTAGCGCACCGCCTCTTCCAGCGTGGCACGGCTGCCGTCGTGAAAGTACGGCGCGCCGAGCGCGATCGAGCGCAGCGTCGGCGTCTTGAAGGCGCTGGTGTCGGCCTCGTTCTTGGTGACGTTGAAGCGGCCGAGGTCGGGCTTGGCCTTGCCGGCTTCGAGGCCGATGTTGAAGAACGTGCTGTTGCCGTAGAACGGCGGCGCGTGACAGGCGGCGCATCGGCCCTTGCCCATGAACAGACGAAAGCCTTCGACCGCGTCGGCGCTCACCGCTTCGCTGTCGCCCGATTCGTAGCGGTCCCAGGGCGAGTTCTCGCTGTTCTTGGTGCGCAGATAGGCGGCGAGCGCCTTGGCGACAAACTCGGGTGCGGCGGGCGCGCCGAACACGGCCTGGAACTGCGCTGCGTAGCCGGGGACGGTGTTGAGCAGGGCCGCGATCTTCACCGGGTCGGCGCCGGTCTGGAATCGCCAGGCGGCAGTGATCTGGCCTTCGAGCGTCGTCGCGCGGCCGTCCCAGTACCAGAGGGTCTGGTGGCCGACGTTGTAGAGCGTGGGAGTGTTGCGCGAGTTGACGACGCCGTCGTCGCGGCGCGAGAACTGCAGCCCGTCGGTCCAGCCGAGATGACGGTAGTGGCAGCTCTGGCAGGCTGTGTTGCCAGAGCCGGAAAGTCGCTTGTCGACGAACAACTGGGCGCCGAGCGCGACCTTGGCGGGGCTGGTCGGGTTGTCGACGGGGTGGACGATGGGCGGCAGCGCCGAGATGCGTTCGACCGCCGGCTTGTCCGCCTCGCGCGTAGCGCAGGCCACGACGATCAGCGCGCAGGCGGCGGTAGAAGCGAGAAGGAGGGATCGGGTATGCATCGTCGTCTCCCGGGCGGGCCGCGGCGCAGGCCGCCGCCGCTCACATCTTGCAGCCGCGCGCCGGATCTGACAACGCCTTCACCGCGATGGAGCGGAACTCGTTGTAGTTGCCCTTGACCTCGCGCAGGTACATGTCCTGCACCGGGTTTCCGGCGGCCGAGAGCGTGAACTTGCCGCGCGGGCTGTCGACGACTGTCTTTCTCATCGCCGTGGTGAGCTGGTCTCGCTTGCCGAGATCGCCGCTCACGGCTTTCAGGCCGGCGCCGAGGATCTGCGCGGCGTCGTAGCCCTGCACCGCGTAGACGTCGGCGTTCGATTTGTAGGCGATCGCGTAGGCCTTGCGGAAGTCGTTGTTGCGCTTGGTGTCGAGGTTGTCGGCGTAGTGCAGCGTCGTCAGCATGTTCTGCGCCGAGGCGCCTTGCGCTTCGAGTGTGCCGTCGGTCAAGAAGCCCGGGCCGTACAGCGGGATCGTCTTGTTGAGGCCGGCCGCCGCGTAGTCCTTGACGAACTTGACCGCGCCGCCGCCGGCGAAGAAGGCGTACACCGCGTCGGGCTTTTGGGCCGCGATCTCGGTGAGCAACGCCTGGAATTCAACGCCCGGGAACGGCAGGTTGAGATCCTTGATTACCTTGCCGCCGGTCTTCTCGAGCCCTTCGGTGAAGCCCTTGGTCGACTCGGCCCCGGCCGCGTAATTCCAGGTGATCGTCATCGCCCGCTTCACGCCCTTGCCGCCGGCGACGATGCCCATCGCGTAGCCCGGCTGCCAGTTGGAGAACGAGCTGCGCACGATGTTGGCGGCGCACAGCGGCCCGGTGATCGCGTCGGCGCCGGCGTTCGGAATCACGAGCAGGGTGTTGTTGTCCTTCGCCGCCTTGGCCATCGCCAGCGCGACGCCGGAGTGCACCGTGCCGACCAGCACGTCGACGTTGTCGCGCTTGATCAGCTTGTTGACGTTGTCGGTCGCCTTCGACGGCTCCGATTCGTCGTCGACCTTGAAGTACTGCACCTCGCGGCCGCCGAGCTTGCCGCCCTGCTGCTGCACGTACAGCTTGAAGCCGTTCTCGATCGCCGTGCCGAGCGCCGCGTAGGTGCCCGAGTACGGCAGCATCAGGCCGACCTTGATCGGCCCGCTCGCCGGCTGTGCGCAGGCGCCTGCCGCAGCGAGAGCCGCGAGCGACGCGGCGATGGACGTGAGG
>JAYSMB010000057.1:0-5654 GCA_043725065.1 Burkholderiales bacterium | reverse complement strand
ATACTTCACGATCGACGGCATCTCACGCGCGATCGACGTCTACTACCGGACGACCCGCCCGATCAACAGCCAGGGCGAGCAGTACAAGCTGGTGACGCCGGGCGTCTCGGTGCGTTTTGGCGTGCCGTTCAGCGAGTACGACACGGTCTTCTTCGGCATCGGTGCGGAGCGCACGGAGATCAAGGGCAGCAATCTTCCGAACAGCTACTTTCTGTACCAGACACAGTTCGGCGAAACGAGCTACTCGATCCCGCTGACGCTCGGCTGGTCGCGCGACAGCCGCGACAGCGCCCTGGTTCCGACCGCCGGCCGCTACACGCGCATCAACGCCGACTACGCGGTGCTTGGCGATGCGCGTTACCTGCGCATCAACCTGCAGGCCCAGCAGTACATCCAGATCACGCGCGCCTTCACATTCGGCACCAACGCGGAGATCGGTTACGGGCACGGCATCGGCGGCCGGCCGTACCCGATCTTCAAGAACTTCTATGGTGGCGGCCTCGGCACGGTGCGCGGCTTCGACCAGGGTTCGCTCGGCCCGGTCGACGTGACCGGTGCCTTCATCGGCGGCAATCGGCGCTTCAACCTCAACAACGAACTCTACCTGCCGGTGCCGGGTGCGGGTGTCGACCGCACCTTGCGCATTTTCCTGTACGCCGACGCCGGCAACGTCTGGGGCGAGAACGAGAAGATCACCCTCGACAGCATCCGGGCTTCGGTCGGCGCGGGCGTCAGCTGGATCTCGCCGGTCGGTCCGCTCAAGCTGAGCTACGGCACGCCCGTCCGTAAACAGCCGACGGATAGAATCCAGCGCCTTCAGTTTCAGATCGGGACCGCCTTCTGATGATGAATATCCGCATTCTGAAAACGCTCGTCGTGGCGACGCTGCTCGCCGCGGCTGCGGCAAGCGCCTCCGCGCAGGAATTGAAGATCGGCTACGTCAACAGCGATCGCGTGCTGCGCGACGCCGTGCCCGCCAAGGCGGCGCAGGCCAAGCTCGAAGCCGAGTTCTCCAAGCGCGAGAAAGACCTGACCGACGTCGCCAACCGCCTGAAAGCGGCGAGCGACAAGCTCGACAAGGACGCGCCTACGCTTTCCGAAACCGAGCGGGTCCGGCGCCAGCGCGAGCTGGTCGACCAGGACCGCGAACTGCAGCGCAAGCGCCGCGAGTTCCAGGAAGACCTGAGCCAGCGCAAGAACGAGGAGCTCGGTGCCGTGGTCGAGCGAACCAACAAGGTCATCAAGCAGATCTTCGAGTCCGAGAAGTACGACCTCATCCTCCAGGAAGCCGTCTTCTGGAGCCCGAAGGTCGACATCACCGACAAAGTGATCAAGGCGCTCAACGCCCAGGGCGGCAAGTGATCTGACTGTGGCCGATGTCGCGCTCGGCGAGATCAGCGAACGGCTCGGCGGCGAACTGATCGGCGACGGTACGACGCGCATCGACAGAGTCGGCTCGCTCGAGTCGGCAACGCCTTCGACGATCGCCTTTCTTTCCAATCCCCAATACGAAAAGCAGCTCGCGACGTCGCGGGCGGCCTGCGTGATCGTCGCACCGGCGTTTAGGGAAGTGGCGCTGGTTCGCGGCGCGGCCATCGTCACCCCCGACCCTTACCTCTATTTCGCGCGGTTGACCCAGTGGTGGGCCGAGCGGACACGCCCCGCGCGGGTGCCGGGCGTGCACACGACCGCCGTCGTCGACCCGACCGCCGAGATCGTTGCCGGCGTGACGATCGGCGCCTTCGCCGTGATCGAGGCGGGCGCCTCGATCGCTGCCGGCGTGACGATCGGTGCCCATGCCTTCGTCGGCCGCGATTGCCGCATCGGCGCCGGCACCCGGCTGGCCCCGCGCGTGACGCTGCTGTTCGAGACGACACTCGGCGAACGTTGCATCGTCCATTCCGGTGTCGTGCTCGGCGCCGACGGCTTCGGCTTTGCACCGGACCGGGGCCGATGGGAAAAGATCGAGCAGCTCGGCCGCGTGCAGATCGGCAACGACGTCGAGATCGGCGCCAACAGCTGCATCGACCGCGGCGCCGCCGGCGACACGGTGATCGGCGACGGCGTGAAGATCGACAACCTGGTGCAGATCGGCCACAACGTGAAGATCGGCGAGCACACGGCGATCGCTGGTTGCGTCGGCATCGCCGGCAGCACCACGATCGGCGCACACTGCATGCTCGGCGGCGGTGCCGGCATCAACGGCCACATCACGATCACCGATCATGTCGTGATCACTGGCGCGACCCAGGTCACGCGCTCGATCGCCAAGGCCGGAATCTACAGCGGCCCGTTCCCCTTCGACGACAATGTCTCATGGGGGAAGAACGCGGCCACACTGCGCAACCTGCACGCCTTGCGCGAGCGGGTGAGGTCGCTGGAAAAGAAGACGCCATGACGCTCGATATTCACGAAATCCTCAAGCAGCTGCCGCATCGCTACCCGTTCCTGATGGTCGACCGGGTGCTCGAGCTCGAGCATGGCAAGCGCATCAAGGCGCTCAAGAACGTCACCGTCAACGAGCCGTACTTTCTCGGCCATTTCCCGCGCCGCCCGGTGATGCCCGGCGTGATGATGATCGAGGCACTCGCCCAGGCCGCGGCGCTGCTCTCGTTCGACGCGGTCGGCGCTTCGCCAGCCGAGAACCAGATCTACTACTTTGCCGGCATCGACGCGGCGCGCTTCAAGCGGCCGGTCGAGCCGGGCGACCAGCTGATCCTCGACGTGATGCTCGACCGCATGAAATCGGGCGTCTTCAAGTTCAGCGCGCGCGCCACCGTCGGCGGCGAGCTGGCGGTCGAGGCGAAGCTGATGTGCACGGTGCGTCGCCTGGACTGAGCGCGGCGCGATGGCGGCGATTCATCCGACGGCGCTCGTCGAGCCGGGTGCCGAGCTCGATGAATCGGTCGCGGTCGACGCCTACAGCATCGTCCGCCAGCACGTCAGAGTCGGCGCGGGCACGACGATCGGCCCGCACTGCGTGATCGAAGGGCACACCACGATCGGCCGCGACAACCGCATCGCCCAGTTCAACTCGATCGGCGGCGTACCGCAGGACAAGAAATACGCGGGCGAGCCGACCCGCCTCGAGATCGGCGACCGCAACACGATCCGCGAGTTCTGCACCATCAACATCGGCACGGTGCAGGATGCCGGTGCGACGCGAATCGGCGACGACAACTGGATCATGAACAGCGTCCACATCGCGCACGACTGCCAGGTCGGCAGCCAGACGATCATCGCCGGCTATGCCGGCCTCGCCGGCCACGTGCACCTGGGCGACTGGGCGATCGTCGGCGCGCAGAGCGGGCTGCACCAGTTCGTCAAGATGGGCGCGCATGCGATGACGGGTTTCCAGAGCCATGTTTCGCAGGACGTGCCGCCGTACATGATGGTCGACGGCAACCCGCTGACCGTGCGCGGCTTCAACGGCGAGGGACTGCGCCGGCGCGGCTTCAGTGCCGCACGCATCGCCGCCGTGAAGCAGATGCACCGACTGCTCTATCGCGAGGGGCTCTCGCTCGAGGAGGCACGGTTGCGGATCGCCGCGCTCGCCGAGAGCGAGACCGAGGCGGCGGCCGAAGTACAACTCATGTCGGCCTTCCTGACCGCGGCGACCCGGGGCATCGCGCGCTGACCTCTCTCTTGATGAAAAAATGAATCTCGAATCTCCGCGTTTCGCGATGGTCGCGGGCGAGGCCTCGGGCGACGTGCTCGCGGGCCTGCTGCTCGAAGGCCTGCGCGCCCGCTGGCCGATGCTGACGGCTCGGGGCATCGGCGGGCCGAAGATGGCAGCGCGGGGCTTCGAAGCCTGGTGGCCGCACGACAAGCTCGCGGTGCGTGGTTACGTCGAGGTGCTCGGTCACTTTCGCGAGATCGTCGGCATCCGCAATCAGCTTACCGAACGGCTGATGCGCGACAAGCCGGATTGCTTCATCGGCGTCGATGCGCCCGATTTCAACCTCGACCTCGAGGTCAAGCTGCGCGCCGCCGGCGTCAAGACCGTGCATTTCATCAGCCCGTCGATCTGGGCTTGGCGCGGCAAGCGGATCGAGAAAATTCGCAAGGCCGCCGATCTGGTGCTCTGCATCTTTCCCTTCGAGCCCGAGATCTATGCCAAGAGCGATATCAACGCGGTCTACGTCGGTCACCCCCTGGCGAGCGAGATTCCGCTCGAGATCCCGCGCGCTTCGGCGCGCGCCACGCTCGGCGTGAAGGACGACGAGACATTGGTCGCCATCCTTCCCGGCAGTCGCCGCTCCGAGATCCAGTACATCGCGCCGCGCCTGTTCGGCGCCGCCGTTGAAATGCTTCGCAAGCAGCCGGGCCTGAGGTTCGTGATCCCGGTCGTCACCGGGCTGCGTCACGTCATCGAGCCGCTTCGCCGCCAATACGCTGCCGATGCGCCGATCGAGCTGCTCGACGGCGGCTCGCACGACGCGCTCGCCGCTTGCGACGTGGCGTTGGTGGCGAGCGGCACGGCGACGCTCGAGACCGCCCTCTTCAAGCGGCCGATGGTTGTCGTCTACGCCATGCACGCGATCAGCTGGCAGATGGGCAAGCGCATGCACTACCAGCCCTGGATCTCCTTGCCCAACATCCTGTTGCGCGACTTCGCCGTTCCCGAGCTGCTGCAACGTGACGCGACACCGGCAAAGATCGCCGCGGCCGCCTTCCAATGGCTCGATGATCCGGCCGCATGCGAGGCGCTGCGCGTGCGCTTCGAGGCCATCCATCGTGAACTGCGGCAAGACACGGCAAAGCTCGCGACCGATGCGATCGAAGCAGTTCTGAAGAGTTGAGATCCCATGCACGCCCGGACATTTCTTCGCGCCGACAAGCTCCGCCTCATCGTCGACGTGAGCGGTCTGATGGCCGGCGTCGACGAAGTCGGCCGCGGCCCGCTCGCCGGCCCGGTGGTGGCGGCGGCCGTGATCCTGCACGACCGGCGGACGATCCGCGGCCTCAACGATTCGAAGCTGCTGCAACCCGAAGAGCGCGAGCGGCTCGACCTCGAGATCCGCCGGCGCGCCGTGTGCTTCAGCGTCGCCGAAGCAAGCGTCGAGGAGATCGACCGATTCAATATCCTGCGCGCCGCCTTGCTGGCGATGCGCCGCGCGGTGGAAGGGCTGCGCGAGCAGCCGAGCATCGTGCTGGTCGACGGCAACCAGCGGCCCGAGCTGAGCATGCCGGTGCGCACCGTCGTCGGCGGCGACGCCAAGGTGCGCGCGATCTCGGCCGCATCGATCATAGCCAAGGTCTATCGCGACCGCTTGTTGACGGCCTTGCACGATGAGCATCCGCAGTACGGCTTCCATGGCCACAAGGGCTATTCGACGCCCGAGCACCTGGCGGCATTGCGCGAACACGGCGCGTGCCGGCACCACCGACGCAGTTTTGCGCCGGTGCGCGAAGTGATGGACCGGCTGTTCTGAGTGGAATCGGGCAGCATGGCGAACAACAAGCTCACCTACATCACCTCGCGTGACAACCCGCTGTTGGTGCGACTGCGCAAACTGGCGCGGCATCCCGGCGACTATCGCAAGCAGAGTCAGGTGCTGCTCGAAGGCGAACACTTGTGTCAGGCCTGGGCCGTGCGCGGCGCTGCGTTGGCGCTGCATGTGGTGATGACCGAGTCGGCCTGGCGCGACGGC
>JAYSMB010000056.1:0-2962 GCA_043725065.1 Burkholderiales bacterium | reverse complement strand
CACGACAGCCTCGCCCTCGGCGAAGACGGGCCGACGCACCAGCCGATCGAGCAGCTCGCCAGCCTGCGCGCGATCCCCAAGCTGACGCTCATTCGCCCTGGCGATGCCAACGAGACCGCGGTGGCGTGGAAGGTCGCCGTCGAGACCCGCGATCGGCCGGTTCTGCTGGTACTTTCGCGGCAAGACATCGCGACGCTCGATCGCACGCGCTACGCCAGCGCAGAAGGTCTGCGCAAGGGCGCTTACGTGCTGAGTGATGCCGAGGACGCGAAGCCCGCGCTGATCCTGATCGCCAGCGGCTCCGAGGTCGGCCTCATCCTGGCCGCGGCGGATCGTCTGCGCAAGGACGGCGTGGCCGTCCGTTGCGTCTCCATGCCGAGCTGGGATCTCTTCGATGCCCAGCCGCGGAGCTATCGCGACGAAGTGCTGCCACCCGGCGTCACGGCCCGGCTCGCGGTCGAGCTTGGTGTCGAGCAGGGCTGGCACCGCTATGTCGGCGATGCTGGCGACATGCTCGGCATCGACCGGTTCGGCGCTTCGGCGCCGGCCGACGTTCTTCTCGCCGAGTACGGCTTCACGGTCGACACGGTCGTGGCCCGTGCCAAGAAGCTGCTGGCGGCGCGGCGCGCAGGGTGACCCGTGCACGATTCGATCGCTTGTGAAGGGCAAGCTTGAAGCTG
Source organism: Burkholderiales bacterium (assembly GCA_043725065.1). Lineage (GTDB taxonomy): Bacteria > Pseudomonadota > Gammaproteobacteria > Burkholderiales > Burkholderiaceae_C > Schlegelella_A. Next base: position 2,282 of record JAYSMB010000056.1, on the reverse strand, counting down.
GTCGTCGCCCTCGGTGGCAACGCGCTGCTGCACTGCGGCGAGACGCCCAGCGCGGCGAACCAGCTCGACAACATCCGTATCGCGGCGTCGCAGCTGGCGCGGGTCGCCGCGAACAACCAGCTTGTCGTGACCCATGGCAACGGGCCGCAGATCGGACTGCTGGCGCTGCAGTCCGCTGCCTACGGCGCCGTCGCCGCGTATCCGCTCGATGTGCTGGGCGCGCAGACCGACGGCATGATCGGCTACCTGCTCGAGCAGGAGTTGACCAACCTCCTGCCGCCCTCGCGCACCGTGGCCACCCTTTTGACACGCGTCGAAGTCGATCCGCACGACCCGGCCTTCGAGCATCCGAGCAAGCCGATCGGGCCGGTGTACAGCGCGGAAGAGGCCCGACAGATCGCCCGGACGCGGCACTGGACGATCGGGCCCGACGGCGAGGGCATGCGCCGTCTAGTGGCCTCGCCCCGGCCGAAGCGGGTGCTCGGTCTCGATCCGATTCGCTGGCTGCTCGAACACGACTCGCTGGTCATCGCCGCCGGCGGTGGCGGCATCCCGGTCGCCTTGGCGAACGATGGTCACAGCCTGCGGGGCGTCGACGCGGTCATCGACAAGGACTTGTGCAGCGGGCTTCTCGCGCAGCAACTCGATGCCGATTGCCTTGTCATCGCCACGGACGTGGAAGCGGTCTTTCTCGACTGGGGTTTGCCGCAACAGCGCGCGTTGCGCAAGGTCACACCGAAAGCGCTCGCGCGCCACACGTTTCCCGCCGGGTCGATGGGGCCCAAAGTGCAGGCCGCTTGCGCCTTCGTGCTTGCCACGGGCAGGCGGGCGGTGATCGGTTCGCTCGACCACATCGAAGACAAGCTCTCGGGCAAGGCCGGAACCGAGGTTCGCACCGACGGCTGCGACGAATGACGAACCCATCATGAAGACGACGCCATCCCTGTACCTGCTGTGCTTCGACCATCGGCACTCCTACACCACGGGCATGTTCAATTTCAGCTCGCCGCTCTCCGCGCAGCAAAGGGTGGAAGTCAGCGACAGCAAGGAGCTCGTCTACCAGGGATTCAAGCGGGCGGTGAGGGATGGCGTGGCCAGGAAACACGCCGCCATCCTCGTCGACGAGGAGTTCGGCGCCGCCGTTCTGAGCGACGCGAGGCGGCGTGGCTTTCTCACCGCACTCTCGGTGGAAGAAAGCGGCTCCGAAGAATTCGAGTTCGAATATGGCGCCGACTTCGCTCATCGCATCGACGCGATCGCCCCGACCTTTGCCAAGGTCGTTGTGCGCTACAACCCGGAAGGCGACCCGGCCTTGGACAAGCGCGAGAGTGCGCGCCTGAAAGAACTCTCGAGCTATTGCCGGCAGAGCGGGCGCCGCCTGATCGTCGAGTTGCTGGTGCCCGCGACCGAAGTGCAGATGCGGCACGCCAACGGCGATGCGGCCGTCTATGCGCGGGAGATGCGGCCGGGGTTGCCGCGGCGAGCCATTCGCGTCCTGCAGAGCACCGGCGTCGAACCGGACGTGTGGGCCATCGAAGGGCTAACCGCGACCACGGCGCGAGCAACCCGAACCGTCACTGGAGCGGGTTCCACTTCCAGTTCCGGATCTCAGGCAGGTCCTGGCCGTGCTTATCGATGAAGCGCTTGTGCTCGATCAGCTTGTCCTGCGTGAACTGGTTCAGGTAGGCGCCCTTGCCGCCCAGGTCGGGCAGCCGATCGACCACGTCCTGTACGAGGTGAAAGCGGTCCAGATCGTTTTGCACCCGCATGTCGAAAGGTGTCGTGATCGTGCCTTCTTCCTTGAAGCCGCGCACGTGCAGATTGCGGTTGGCGCGGCGATACGTGAGCCGATGCACCAGCCACGGGTAGCCGTGAAAGCCGAACACGATGGGCTTGTCGGTCGTGAACAGCGAGTCGTAGTCCTTGTCGCTCAGGCCGTGCGGGTGCTCGATGCTTGGTTGCAGCCGCATCAGGTCGACCACGTTGATCACCCGGATCTTCAGTTCGGGCAGGTGCTCGCGAAGGATGGAGACGGCCGCCAGGATCTCGAGCGTGGGCGTGTCGCCGCAGCAGGCCATCACCACGTCGGGCTCGCTGCCCTGGTCGTTGCTGGCCCACTGCCAGATGCCGATGCCTTCGTTGCAGTGCATGACCGCGGCGTCCATGCTCAGCCATTGCGGCAGCGGGTGCTTGCCGGCGACGACCACGTTGACGTAGTGCCGGCTGCGCAGGCAGTGATCGAACACCGAAAGCAGGCAGTTGGCGTCGGGTGGAAGGTAGAC
>JAYSMB010000055.1:0-2823 GCA_043725065.1 Burkholderiales bacterium | reverse complement strand
CAGCGTCACCGGCGAGACCGTCAGCATCGGCCGCGCGACGACCGGGCCGCCGCGGTCACCGGTTGTGCCGCTGCATGAAAACGAGCTTTTCGAACAGCGACACGTCCTGCTCGTTCTTCAGCAGCGCGCCGACCAGCGGCGGCACCGCGACCTTGTCGTCCTTGCTCTGCAGCACCCCGAGCGGGATGTCTTCGGCGAGCAGCAGCTTGAGCCAGTCGAGCAGTTCGCTGGTCGATGGCTTCTTCTTCAGACCCGGCAGGTTGCGCACGTCGTAGAAGTTCTTCAGCGCCGCCGACAGCAACTCTTTCTTCAGGTTCGGAAAGTGCACCCCGACGATGCGCTGCATCGTCTCGGCATCCGGGAACTTGATGTAGTGGAAGAAGCAGCGGCGCAGGAACGCGTCGGGCAGTTCCTTCTCGTTGTTCGACGTGATGAACACCAGCGGCCGGTGCACGGCCTTGACGAGCTCGCGCGTCTCGTACACATAGAACTCCATGCGGTCGATCTCGCGCAGCAGGTCGTTCGGAAATTCGATGTCGGCCTTGTCGATCTCGTCGATCAGCAGCACCACCGGCTCGTCGGCCGTGAACGCCTCCCAGAGCACGCCCTTGACGATGTAGTTGTGGATGTCCTTGACCCGCTCGTCGCCGAGCTGGCTGTCGCGCAAACGGCTCACCGCGTCGTATTCGTAGAGGCCTTGCTGCGCCTTGGTCGTCGACTTGATGTGCCACTGCATCAGCGGCATGCCGAGCGCGGCTGAAACCTCCTCGGCCAGCATCGTCTTTCCGGTGCCCGGCTCGCCCTTGACGAGGAGCGGTCGCTTGAGCGTCACCGCGGCGTTCACCGCCAGCATCAGGTCGGGCGTGGCAACGTAGTTTTCCGAGCCTTTGAACTTCATCGGGGGCAGCTTACGACGGGCGTTTCAGTATAAGGGCGCCCCTATAATTCGCAGTTTTCGCCCACTGATCCCCACCCACTCGGCCATGAAGAAGATCTCCTTTGCGATGCTCGCCGCCGCCCTGGTCGCGGGTTCGATGGCCGTCGGCACCGCCGCCGTCGCACAAGATGCCAAGGCCGGCGAGAAGAAGGTGACGATGTGCATCGGCTGCCACAACATCCCGGGCTACCAGTCGAGCTTTCCCGAGATCTACAAGGTGCCGAAGATCGCGGGGCAGGGCGCCAAGTACATCGTCTCGGCGCTCATGGCGTACAAGAAGGGCGACCGCAGGCACCCGACCATGCGCGCCATCGCGACGTCGCTGTCCGATCAGGACATGGCCGATGTCGCCGCGTACTACGAGCAACTCGAGAAAGGCCCGGCGGTGCCGGCCGAAGTCGCCGAGGCGCCGGCGCAAGTCGCCAAGCTCCTGGCCCAGGCCAACTGCGCGTCGTGCCACGGCAAGAACTTCAGCATGCCGATCGATCCCACCTACCCGAAGCTGGCCGGCCAGTACGCCGACTACCTGTACGTCGCCCTGAAGGCCTATCAGACCGAGCACAACCCGCAGATCGGCCGCAACAACGCAATCATGATGGGCATGGCGCGACCCTTCACGCACCCGGAGATCAAGGCACTGGCCAAGTATCTGTCGACCTTGCCGGGCGAACTCAAGACGGTCCAGCTGCCGGAGTTCCGCTGAAGGAGGGGGTCGCCGGCAGCGCCGGACGCACTTTAGACTTCGCGCTTTTCGCCGCCGGCCCGCCCGGACGTGGGAAGGGAAGATCGATTGGGCATCCTGGAAGTCTTGAAGCTGCCGCCGCGGCCCGACCCGGCCAAAGCCCAGGCGCCGCAGTCCGGCACGGCGCCCGGCAAGGACGTCGCGAAGACCAAGGCCGAGGTCGATCGGGCCTGGAAGGATGTTCTCGCCTTCGCCGCCCAGCTCAAGGACAGGGACACCAAGGTCGAGCTTGCCCAGGCGCTGAAGGCCTGCGATGCGAAGCGCAAGAACGCCGACGCTGCAAGTGCCGACCCGGCCCGCCAGGTTGCGCTCATGCAGTCGGCGATCGAAGAGATACAGGCGGCCCGCGAGGCCGCGGACAAGCGCAGCGCCGAGATTCCGCGCCCGATGGCCGACAAGCACCGGCCGGCGATCGAAAAGCACTACCAGGCCAGCTACGACCAGCACGCCAAGCTCGTCGCTCAGCAGGCAGGGATGAAGAAGGCGGTGGCTGCCGCTGACGGCGATCGCAAGACCAAGCTCACGGCGGCTCTGGCGGCGCTCGACAAGAAGGTGGAAACGGCGCGGCACCATCGCGACGAGTCGCAGGCCGATCTCGAAGCGCTCGACAATCCCGAGGTCACGCGCAAGGAGCTCGACGACATCGTCGCGCGGCACGATTCCAAGGCCGTGGTGGCGCGCCACGTCGAGCTCGACACGCACGATGCTGAAGGCCGCCTGCCGGGCGAAAAGCATGTGACCACGACCGCCACCAGCGTCGCGAACGGCGCGTCCCGGGTCGACAAGACCGAGGTCGAGCGCACGATCGGGGCCGGCTCGGTGACGAACAAGACCAGCAAGGAACGCGAGATCACGACCGCCGAACAGACGACCCGGACGTCGGAGGAAACCTCGACGAAGGTCTCGGTCACCGGCGTTTCGCGCGAGACGAGCAGGAAGTCGGAGGTCGAGCGTGGCGGCAAGACCGTGTCGGTCGAGGACAAGAGCTCGTTGGAGATCGGCAAGGAAGGCATCACCGGGTCGAAGACGCGAACCATCACGGGCAGCAGTGGGGCGTCGGTCTCGAGCAAGAGCAGCTCGGGGCTGGTGCGCGGCGAAGGCCAGATCGGCGCCGCCGCGGAAACCGAGAAGACCCGCACAGACG
>JAYSMB010000054.1:0-5343 GCA_043725065.1 Burkholderiales bacterium | reverse complement strand
ACGCAGCGCCGGCAAAAGCGCCCAGTACCGCGAGAGCGAGCAGAGATTTTTTCATTGCGACTATCTCCTAGGTTGAACAAGAGGTCCCGATCACCGATTACCCGCGTGGAGCAGATCAGGTACAACCCCCTTTGCGGAAGTTGTGTGTATTGCACCAGAGGGGCCCGGCGCTGCAAAGCCTTGCGGATCAAAAAAAGGGCTTATGTTGTCTTGGCACAACGAGGATTTCGCCGGATGTATCAGCGTCGGCAGGCTATCCTTTCCCGCACCATGGAGCCGATTTCTCTCACTCCCGTCGACCGCGCGCTGGCCGGTCTCGACCAGGCTTTGCGATCGCTCACCGGCACACCACGGGCGGCACGGCCTCGACCGGCGGCGGCCCAGCCGGACGTTGTGCTCGACGCTGCCGCGCGGCGCGAATCGGGCGCCTTGATGCGGGTCAATCACGTCGGCGAGGTCTGTGCCCAGGCGCTCTACAGCGCCCAGGCGCTTGCCACGCCGAACCCCGCGCTGCGGCGCCAGTTCGCAAGCGCCGCCGCCGAAGAAACCGACCACCTGGCTTGGACCGCGGAGCGTCTGCGCGAACTGGGCGCGCGGCCCAGCCTGCTCAATCCGCTCTGGTATCTCGGCGCCTTCGGCATCGGCCTCGTGGCCGCGCGGATGGGCGATGCCGCAAGCCTCGGCTTCGTCGTCGAGACCGAGCGCCAGGTCGAGCGGCATCTCGAGAGCCACCTCGACCGCCTGCCGGCCGCCGACCTGACCTCGCGTGCCATCGTCGGCCAGATGAAGGACGACGAAGCCGGCCATGCCCTTGCCGCCGAAAGCGCCGGCGCGACCCGATTGCCTTGGCCCGTGCGACTCGCGATGCGCGCCGCGGGCCGCGTCATGACGACCACCGCACACTACATCTGAGCGCTGTCCGCTTCGGGCCGCGCCACGCCGACGGTCCGCACCTCGAAGCTGGTCGTGATCTCGGCCGTCTTGCCGAGCATGATCGTGGCCGAGCAGTACTTCTCGTGCGAGAGCGCGATCGCGCGCTCGACCGCGGTTTCAGTCAGCTTCGCGCCGGTCACCAGAAAATGCATGTGGATTTTGGTGAACACCTTCGGGTCCTGCGGGGCGCGCTCCGACGTGACCTTGACGCGGCAACCGCGCACGTCGTGACGGCCGCGACGCAGGATCAGGACGACGTCGTAGGCGGTGCAGGCGCCAGTCCCGGCAAGCACCGTCTCCATCGGCCTGGGAGCCAGATTGCGGCCGCCGCCGTCGGGTGCACCATCCATCGTGAGCAGATGGCCGCTGCCGGTTTCCGCTGAAAACGCCATGCCGTTCGCCAGCATCCAATCGATCGTGCACTCCATGTCGTTCATCCCTCCGAGAGCGATATTGCACTGCAACAAAAAAGGCCCTACACTCGATTTCAGGTGGTCGATCGAGGGGGCTTTCAGAGGCCCGCCTGATTACCGCAACGATTGTCTCCTCCACCTCCTCCATTGGTGGATTCAGCCCAGGGCAGCAATGCCTTGGGCTTTTTCTTGGAGCCGCGCGACGCGACGCCGCGGCTGCCTGACGTGCCGGCACGTATGATGCGGCGCCGCAATCGTCAGCCGCTGGGGAGACATCGAAAGGCATGGCGACCTCGTCCCGCAAGCCCGCGCCTAAAAAGGCGCCCTCACGTCGCATGCTGCCGCTCGCCGGCTACCTGCAGAAAATCCTGACGGCGCGCGTCTACGACGTCGCGATCGAGTCGGCGCTCGACCCGGCGCCGCGCCTTTCGGCACGCCTGGGCAACCGCGTTCTGTTCAAGCGCGAAGACACCCAGCCCGTCTTCAGCTTCAAACTGCGCGGCGCTTACAACAAGATGGCGCATCTGTCGCCCGAGGCGCTGGCGCGCGGCGTGATCTGCGCATCGGCCGGCAACCACGCCCAAGGCGTCGCGCTGGCCGCGAGCAAGCTCGGCTGCAAGGCACTTGTCGTCATGCCGACGACGACGCCTTCGCTCAAGATCGCGGCCGTTCGCGCGCTCGGCGCCGAGGTCGTGCTGCGCGGCGACAGCTACTCCGACGCGCACGCCCATGCGCTCGAGCTCGAGGCCGAGCGCGGTCTCAGCTTCGTCCATCCCTTCGACGACCCCGACGTGATCGCCGGCCAGGGCACGATCGCGATGGAGATCCTGCGCCAGCATCAGGGCCCGATAGCCGCGATCTTCGTCGCCATCGGCGGCGGCGGCCTGGTCTCGGGCATCGCCGCATATGTCAAAGCGGTACGACCCGAGATCCGGATCGTCGGCGTGCAGATGAACGACTCCGACGCGATGCTGCGCTCGGTGCGCGCCGGGCGGCGCGTCGAGCTTGCCGACGTCGGCCTGTTCTCCGATGGCACGGCGGTGAAAAAGGTCGGCGTGGAAACGTTTCGCCTCGCCCGCCGCCTGGTCGACGACTGGATCGTCGTCGATACCGATGCCGTCTGCGCCGCGATCAAGGACGTGTTCGAGGACACGCGCGGCATCCTCGAGCCGGCCGGCGCGCTCGGCGTCGCCGCGATCAAGCAGTACGTGCAGCAGCGGCATACGACAGGCGAGACCTACGTCGCGATCACCTGCGGCGCGAACATGAACTTCGACCGCCTGCGCTTCGTCGCCGAGCGGGCCGAAGTCGGCGAGGAACGCGAAGCGCTGTTTGCGGTGACCATCCCGGAAGAGCGCGGCAGCTTCCGGCGCTTTTGCAAGCTGATCGGCCCGCGCGCCGTGACCGAATTCAACTACCGGATCTCGGATGCCGATGTCGCTCACGTCTTCGTCGGCATCGCCACCGTGGACCGGGCCGAATCGGCGCAACTGGCGCGTCATTTCGCGAGCCACGGTTTTCCCGCGCTCGACCTCACTGGCGACGAGTTGGCCAAGGAGCATGTTCGCCACATGGTCGGCGGCCGCACCGGCCTGGCGCGCGACGAGCGGCTTTACCGCTTCGTCTTTCCGGAACGACCCGGTGCCTTGATGCGTTTTCTCTCGAGCATGCCGGCGGGCTGGAACATCAGCCTGTTCCACTATCGCAACCAGGGCGCCGACTACGGGCGGATCCTGGTCGGCATCCAGGTGCCGGCCGCCGATGAAAAGGCGTTCGGTGACTTCCTGGAAACGCTGGCTTACCCCTGCGCCGACGAAACCGGCAATCCCGCGTACCGACTGTTCCTGCAGTAAGGTCCGCTTACTGCGAACGGAAGTTGTCGGGCGAGGGAAGGTTCGGATTCGGCGGCAACTGATTCGCGGAACCGGGCAGCGGCGCGACCTGAGGCTGCATCACCGGCGACGGACCGATCCCGGGTGCCATGAGCGGTGAAAACCCGCCCGGCACCGGAACGGCATTCGGCCGCATCGGCGGGATCACGATGCCGGGCGCCGTGGCAGCTGGCGCGCCGGGGGCGGGCAGTACGCCGGTGGCGGGCGGCGGCAGCGCCGGCAACTCGAGCAGCACGCTGCGCACCCCCTGGGCCGAGCCGAGCGATGCGGTGCGCAGACCGACCGACTGAAGCACGAGATCGCTGTCGAGCTTGGCGCCAACCGCAAAGGCCCGAGGCGGCTTGCCGTCGACCGCGATGAGGGCGAGTCCGTAGGCGCCGGTCCCTTGCGCCGTACTCGATTTCGGCGCCATGACGCCGATCAGGCGAAACCGCGATGGCGCTTCCGGCCTGGCTTCTTCGGTCATGGCAATCACCGGCGCCGCACCGAACAGCCGTGCGAGGTCGCCGCGCGGCGGCGCAGCCCGGTCGATCGGCACGGCGTATGCCGGTGCTCGCGGCACCGAGACGCCGAAGCGCAGCGCCCAGAACACCGCGCTGGCCGCAACGAGCGACCAGATCACGAACGCAGACAGTCGCGCGAACATGCGGCGATTATGATCGAGCCCCCTCGCCACCGAGGCAGCGGACCGGTAGAACTCCACGATGCGATTGCCGATAAAACGCCTCCGACGCAACCTCGGCTTCACCCTGATCGAGCTGATGGTCGTGCTCGTCATCATCGGTGTACTGGCGGCCCTGATCGTCCCGAACATGCTCGATCGCGCCGACGACGCGCGCGTTACGGCGGCACGCACCGACGTCAACAACCTGATGCAGGCGCTCAAGCTCTACAAGCTCGACAACCTGCGCTATCCGAGCGGCGAGCAGGGTCTGCAGTCACTGGTCGCCAAGCCGACGGTCGGCGTGATCCCGCCGAACTGGCGGCCCTACCTCGACAAGTTGCCGGCCGATCCCTGGGGCCATCCGTACCAGTTCGCCAACCCGGGGCTGAAGGGCGAGATCGACGTCTACAGCCTCGGTGCCGACGGCGTGGTCGGGGGCGAAGGCAGAAATGCGGACATCGGCAACTGGCAGTAACGGAGCCCCCACGCTCTCTTCGTTCGCTGCCCCCCGAGGGGGCGCGGCCGGGCTTGGGGCGGCCCGGCGCCCGGCCGGCCCGCGGCAATCAAGCGGCTTCACGCTGATCGAACTGATCGTCGTGGTCGCGCTGATCGCGATCGCGACCGCCGTGGCGAGCCTGGCCCTGCGCGACCCGGCAGCTTCGAAGCTGGAACAGGAAGCAGCGCGGCTCGCGGCCCTGCTCGAGTCTGCGCGCGCCGAAGCGCGGGCGTCGGGAATCGGCGCCCGCTGGGAGCCGCTCGAGCAACAGGCCGACGGCGCGGGCTTTCGCTTCGTCGGCCTTTCCGCGACCCACCCGCTGCCGACCCACTGGCTCGACTCGGGCACGGCGGCACAGGTGATCGGCGCGCGAGCCGTCGTGCTCGGCCCGGAGCCGCTGATCGGCGAGCAGCGCATCGTCCTGCGTCTGCAGGATCAGCGCCTGACGCTGGCGACCGACGGCATCGGCCCCTTCGTCGTCAGCGACGGCAGCGCCGCGCCGCGGTGATACGCCGGGAAGCCCGCGGCTTCACCTTGATCGAGGTGCTGGTCGCGCTCGCGATCGTCGCCATCACACTGGGCGCCGGCATCAAGGCGGCCGGCTCTTTGACCAACGGCACGGCGCGACTCGCCGAGGTGACCTCGGCCCAGTGGTGCGCCGACAACCAGCTCACCTCACTCAAGCTGGCGCACCGCTATCCCGACATCGGCGAGAGCATCTTCACCTGCGATCAGCTCGGCCGCACCTACGCCGGCAAGCTCGTCGTCAAGACGACGCCGAACCCGAACTTCCGGCGCGTCGACGCGCAGGTCCTCGACGACAACGGCGTGACCATCCTGCTGCTGTCGACCATCCTGGGGCGCTCGTGATGCGGCGGCGGGTCACCGGTTTCACCCTGGTCGAAGTACTGGTGGCGCTGGTCGTGATGGCGATCATGTCGCTGA
>JAYSMB010000053.1:0-4928 GCA_043725065.1 Burkholderiales bacterium | reverse complement strand
GTTGCCGAAGCCCGACATCTTGACGTCGTCGCCTTCGAGCAGGGTTTTGTGGATCAGGTCGAAGAAGGCTTCGACCATGTCCTTGGACTCGCGCTTGTTGAGGCCGAGGCGCTCGAACAGCAGCTCGGCCAGCTCGGCCTTGGTGAGCGTAGGCGTCACCAGGGTCGGCTGCAGGCTGCGTGGTGGCACGGGCGGATCGGTGCGGGCCATGGTGCTGTCGGTTCCTGACCTGCTACTGCGCCCGAAGGCGAACGCCGAGCCGCGCTTCGAGCGCAGCCAGCACGCCGGCGACGACGCGCTCGATCCGCTCGTCGGTCAAGGTCTCGGCGTCGTCGCGAATCTCGAGCCGGAGCGTGACGCTGCGCTCGTCGTCGCCGATTCCGGGAACGGGAGTCTTGGGCTCGTAGATGTCGAACAGTGTCGCCGCCCGGACGACTCCCGCCGAGCCGGCATCGACGGCGGCCATCAATGCGGAGTGCGTCACGCCCTTCTTCGCCACGACGGCGATGTCGCGCCAGGTCGGCTGCTGCTTGGGCAAGGGCACCAAGGCAGGCAAATCGCGCCGCATCAAAGCCTCGGCGTCGATCTCGAACACGACCGCGTTGCCCGGCAGTTCGTAGGCCTGACGCCAGCGCGGATGCAGTTCGCCGACGAAGCCGATCCACTCGCCCTGCATCTCGATCGCGGCGCTGCGGCCGGGGTGAAGCGCGGCGTGCGCCGCCGGGACGAAGCGAACCTGACCCTGGCCGAAGAGCGCCTCGAGGTCACCCTTGACGTCGAAGAAGTCGACCGGCCGTTCCGCGCGGCCCCATTGCAGCGGCTCGGCCGGTCCGAAGGCAAGCCCGCCGAGTTTGAGAGGTTGCCGAACGCCCGCCACGGCAGCATCGCCGGCCGCGGCCAAGGCATCTCGAAGGTAGACCTTGCCGAGCTCGAACACCCGCACCCGCGAAGCCTTGCGCGCGAGGTTGACGCGCAGCACCTCTACCATGCTGCCGACGAGGCCCGAGCGCATCGCCGACTGCGTCCGCGCGATCGGGTTCACGACATGGATCGGGTCGGCGGTGCCGGCGAAATCGCGTTCCCAGCGCTCATCGACGAAGCTGAAGCTGATCGTTTCCTGCCAGCCGAGGTCGGCCATTTCATGACGCAAGCTCGCCGCAGTACGGCGCTTCTCGCTCGGCACGTGGGCGACGAGCGTGCCCCGAGGCGGCGCGGCGTCCAGTGTCTCGTAGCCGATCAGGCGGATGACTTCTTCGATCAGGTCTTCCTCGATCCTGATATCGAAGCGCCAGCTCGGCGGCGCGACCTCGATCCTTCCCGGCGTGCTGGTCCAGGCAAACTCCAGCCGCGTCATCACGCCTTCGCAGTCGGTCTGCGTTACGGGCATACCGATGACCTTCGCGGCACGCGCGACGCGCAAGCTCACTGGTGCCGGATTCGGAACGTTGACCACCTGGTCGTCGATCGGGCCGCAACGCGTCTCGATGCCGCCGCAGATCTCGACGATCAGCGCGGTGATGCGCTCGATATGTTCCACCGTCGTCGCAGGATCGACGCCGCGCTCGAAGCGATGTCCGGCATCGGTCGTGAAGCGATAGCGCCGCGAGCGCCCCGCGACGGCTTCGGGCCACCAGAAGGCGGCCTCGACATAGACGTTTTTCGTCGCGTCGGACACCGCCGTCCGCGCCCCGCCCATGATGCCCGCGAGCGACTCGACACGCGTGTCGTCGGCGATCACACCGACTGTCGCGTCGAGTTCGACCGTCGTGCCGTTCAGCAGCTCCAGCGTTTCGCCGGGCCGGCCCCAGCGCACGGTGAGGCCGCCGTCGATGGTGTCGAGGTCGAAGATGTGCGAAGGGCGACCCAGCTCGAACATGACGTAGTTCGAAATGTCGACCAGGGGTGCGACGGCACGCTGGCCGCAACGGGCCAGGCGATCGACCATCCACGCGGGCGTCTTCGCCCGCGTATCGATGCCGCGAACGATACGACCGGAAAAGCGCCCGCACAGGTCGGGTGCTTCGATCGCGACGCGCAGGACCTCATCGTCGGTCACCGGCATCCTGGCGATGACAGGCGCCTTCAACGGCGCACCCGTCAGCGCCGCGACTTCGCGGGCGACGCCGTAGACGCTCAGACAATGGCCGAGGTTGGGTGTGAGCTTGAGGGTGAAGATCGTGTCGTCGAGGTGCAGGTGCTGACGCAGGTCGGCACCGACCGGCGCGGCAGGATCGAGGATCAGAAGGCCGCCGTGGTCGTCCGAAAGCTTGAGCTCGCGCGCCGAGCACAACATGCCGCGACTCTCGACGCCTCGGATCTTGCCGACCTCGATGCGAAAGGGCTGGCCATCCTCGTCTTCTTTCGCCGGCGGCAACTCGGCGCCGACGCGGGCGCATGGCACCTTGATTCCGGCACGCACGTTCGAGGCGCCACAAACGATCTCGAGCGTCTCGCCACCGCCCGCGTCGACCTGGCAGATCCGCAGGCGATCGGCGTTCGGGTGCGGCGCGACCGCGAGCACTTCGGCAACGACGACGCCATGAAATGGCGGTGCGGCCGGGCGCAGGTTCTCGACCTCGAGGCCGACCACCGTCAGGCGCTCGGCGAGCTCGGCCGTCGCGATCGGTGGATCGCAGAACTCGCGCAGCCAGGATTCAGGGAACTGCATGTCAGGCTTGCCGGGTCACGCGAACTGGCTCAGGAACCGCAGGTCGCCGTCGAAGAAAAGGCGCAGGTCGTCGATGCCGTAGCGCAGCATGGCCAGACGATCGATTCCCGAACCGAAGGCGAAGCCGATCACGCGCTCCGGATCGAAGCCCATGTTGCGAACGACCTGCGGATGGACCTGGCCCGAACCCGAGATCTCGAGCCAGCGCCGGGCCAGGGGGCCGGTCTCGAACATCAGGTCGATCTCGGCGCTCGGCTCCGTGAAAGGAAAGTAGCTCGGACGAAAGCGCAGCTTCAGCTCGTCGGTCTCGAAGAACGCGCGCATGAAGTCGAGATACACCGCCTTGAGGTCGCGGAAGCTCACGTTCTCGCCGAGCCACAGGCCTTCGACCTGGTGAAACATCGGCGAGTGCGTCGCGTCGCTACTGTCCACGCGGTAGGTGCGGCCGGGCGCGATCACGCGCACGTCGGGCATCGTCGCCGCGCCGGCATGTCGGCGCGCGTGCGCCTGCGCATGGCGGATCTGCATCGGTGAGGTGTGCGGACGCAGGTTGAGCCAGCGGCCTTCGTCGTCCTTCACGTCGACGTAGAAGGTGTCCTGCATCGAGCGCGCAGGATGGTTTTCGGGATTGTTGAGGGCAGTGAAGCTGTACCAGTCGGTCTCGATCTCGGGACCGTCGGCAACCTCGAATCCCATCGAGGCGAAGATCGCTTCGATCCGTTCGAGCGCCCGGCTCACCGGGTGGATGCTGCCCGTGCCGCGGCTGCGGCCCGGCAGCGTCACGTCGAGCGACTGCGCGGCAAGCTGCGCGGCAAGCTGTCGGTTCGCAAGCTCGGCGCGACGTTCCGTCAGCGCCGCTTCGATCGCCTGCTTGGCCGCATTGATCTCAGCCCCGCGCGCTCTCTTCTCGTCGGCCGGCAAGGCGCCGAGCGACTTCAGCCGCTCGGTGACGCTGCCCGATTTGCCGACGTAGCGCGCCTTCGCGTCCTCGAGTTCGGCGCTCGCCGACGCACGAGCGAAATCCGCTCTTGCACTTTCAATCAGCGACGCGAGATCATTCATCGTGCTACGAGTAAGGGCGCCGCGTCAGCGACGCCGCCTTTGTCATCCTGAGCGAAGCGAAGGATCCCTCGGCGACGAGACCCATCGCTGCGCTCAGGGTGACAGGCTCGCCTCCGGGGAGGGCGTCAGGACAGGTGCGGGCGAACCTTCTCGACGATGCTGCCGAACGCGGCCGGATCGTTGACGGCCATGTCGGCAAGCACCTTGCGATCGATACCGACCCCGGCCTTCTTCAAGCCGGCCATGAACTTGCTGTAGGTCACGCCGAGGCCGCGGGTGGCGGCGTTGATGCGCGCGATCCAGAGCTGGCGGAACACGCGCTTCTTGGTTCGGCGGTCGCGATAGGCGTATTGCCCGGCCCGCATAACCGCTTCCTTGGCGATCCGGAAGACATTCTTGCGGCGGCCGCGGAAGCCCTTGGCGAGGGCGAGAACTTTCTTGTGGCGGGCATGTGCGGTGACGCCGCGTTTGACGCGAGGCATGGAATGACTCCTTCAGAAGTGGTTGAGAGACGAACGATCAGAGGCCGGCGAACGGCAGCATCTGCGCCATGTGGCCCATGTTCGTTTCGTGCACGCCGACCGAGCCGCGCAAGTGGCGTTTGTTCTTGGTCGACTTCTTCGTCAGGATGTGGCGCTTGAACGCCTGGCCGCGCTTGACGGTGCCGCCCGGGCGCACCCGGAACCGCTTGGCAGCGCTCTTCTTCGTCTTCATCTTGGGCATGATTTCTTCCTTCTTCGTGTGCTGCTGCAGGCGCCGCCGGGAATTCCCGTCGTCTTGATAAGCCTGCAGTCGCTTATGGCGACCGAGCGTTGAACCGCTCGATCGAATTGCTCTGTTGTCCCGTTCCTACTTCCGCTTCGGCGCCAGCACCATGATCATCTGCCGGCCTTCGAGCTTGGGCATGTGCTCGACCACCGAGACATCCACCAGCTCGTCGCGAATGCGCTCAAGAAGCCGCATGCCGATGTCCTGGTGGGTGATCTCGCGGCCGCGGTAGCGCAGCGTGACCTTGCCCTTGTCGCCGTCTTCCTCGATGAAGCGACGCAGATTCCTCATCTTGATCGCGTAGTCGCCCTCGTCGGTGCCGGGGCGGAACTTCACTTCCTTGACTTCGATGACCTTCTGCTTCGCCTTCGCCTCGGCCGCGCGCTTCTGCTCCTGGTACTTGAACTTGCCGTAGTCCATCAGCCGGCAG
>JAYSMB010000052.1:0-2619 GCA_043725065.1 Burkholderiales bacterium | reverse complement strand
ACCGACACCTTCGGCGCAACCTTCGCGACCACCAATACCGGCCTCATGTACACGGCCAAGGGCACGGCGGCGCTGCTGGTGCCACTCGGCAACGTGATGGCGGCGACCTATGGCAGCTGGCACCCGGTGTTCATCACCGCAGCCGTGGCCAACCTCGGGGCCGCGGCGCTCGCGGTCCTGGTACTGAAGCCGATGCGCGCTTCGTACACGGCGCGTGTCGTGGCGGGTGCCATGGGGACTGCGATGCAGGCCGCCTGACCCCAAGCGCGCGGCAGGCGCGCGAGGCGACCTTGCCTCGCGCGCCCTGCCGGCGACTCATTTGATTGTAAGGATTTGGAGGCATTCATGGTCCCCCCGGCCAGCGTCGCACCCGACACCCGCGGCTCCTCGACCGCAGAAGACACGCTCAAGCAGAAGAGCCGCGACGCCGGAGTCGTGTCCGGCGGCCACCTGGTCGCGAAGGCACTGAAGAACGAGGGGGTCGACACTATCTTCACGCTCTGTGGCGGCCACATCATCGACATCTATGACGGCTGCATCGACGAGGGCATCCGCATCATCGACGTGCGCCACGAGCAGGTCGCGGCGCACGCCGCCGACGGCTACGCAAGGCAGACCGGCAAGCTCGGGTGCGTCGTGACCACCGCCGGCCCCGGCTGCACCAACGCGGTCACCGGTATCGCGACGGCGTTCAGGTCGGAAAGCCCGATCCTGCACATCGGCGGCCAGGGTGCACTGAGCCAGCACAAGATGGGCTCGCTCCAGGACCTGCCGCACGTCGACCTGATGTCGCCGATCACCAAGTTCGCGGCGAGCGTGCCGGCCACCGAACGCGTCGCCGACATGATCGCAATGGCGGCGCGCGAGGCGTTTGCCGGCGCGGGGGGCCCGGCGTACCTCGAGATTCCCCGCGACGTGCTCGATCGCGAGGTAGCGCTCGACAAGGCGGTGATCCCGGAATCGGGCCACTATCGCGCCTCGACGCGCTCGCTCGGCGACCCCCGTGACATCGAGAAGCTCGCCGACATCCTGGTCAATTCCGAGCGCCCGGCAATTCTCTACGGCCAGCAGGTCTGGGCCGCGCGCGGCCACCAGGAGGCGATCGCGCTGCTGCGCGGGCTCGACATCCCCGGCTACTTCAACGGTGGCAGCCGCGGCCTCCTGCCGCCCGGCGACCCGCACCACTTCGACCGCACCCGCGGCAACGCCTTCGCCGACGCCGACGTAATCGTCATCGTCGGCACGCCCTTCGACTTCCGCATGGGCTACGGCAAGCGCATCAGCAAGAAGCTGACGCTGGTGCAGATCGACATGGACTACCGCACCGTCGGCAAGAACCGCGACATTGCGCTCGGCCTCGTCGGCGATCCGGGCGTGATCCTCGGCGCGGTGCTGCAGGCGGCCGGTGGCCGGCTGAAGCAGGACAAGCGCCAGGCGCGCCAGGCGTGGATGGAGAAGCTCGCCGACGCCGAAACCGCCGCGACCGAGAAGCTGATGCCGCTGTTCAAGTCGAACAGCGTGCCGATCCATCCGTATCGCGTGGCCTACGAGCTCAACGAGTTCCTGGGCGAGGACACGATCTACATCGGCGACGGTGGCGACGTGGTCACGATCTCGGCGCAGGCGGTGCGGCCGCGCCGGCCCGGCCAGTGGATGGATCCGGGCGCGCTCGGCTCGCTCGGCGTCGGTACCGGCTTTGCGATCGCCGCCGGCCTCGCGCATCCCAAGAAGGAGGTGCTGTGCTACTACGGCGACGGCTCCTTCGGCATGACCGCGTTCGACATGGAGACCGCGAATCGCTTCGGCGTGCCGTACATCGCGGTCATCGGCAACAACTCGGCAATGAACCAGATCCGCTACGGACAGCTCGCCAAGTACGGCGAAGCGCGCGGCAGCGTCGGCAACCTGCTCGGCGACGTGCCGTTCAGCAAGTTCGGCGAGATGCTCGGCGGCTACGGCGAAGAAGTGCGCGATCCCGCGCAGATCGCGCCGGCGCTCAGGCGCGCCCGCGAGTCGGTGCAGCGCCTGCGGCGCTCGGCGGTCATCAACATCTGGGTCGATCCGCGCGAGTACGCGCCGGGAACCAAGAACCAGACGATGTACAAGTGAGCAGCGACGGGGGGGGGCTTGAATGGGCAAGGCTCTGGATGGCGTCAGGATCCTCGACTTCACTCACGTGCAGTCGGGCCCGACATGCACGCAATTGCTCGCGTGGTTCGGTGCCGACGTCATCAAGGTCGAGCGCGCCGGCGCCGGGGACATCACGCGCGAGCAGCTGCGCGACATCCCGGACGTGGACAGCCTGTATTTCACGATGCTCAACCACAACAAGCGCTCGATCACGCTCGATACCAAGACCGCCAAGGGCAAGGCGGTGCTCGAGCGGCTGGTCAGGCACTGTGACGTGCTGGTCGAGAACTTCGCGCCGGGCGCGCTCGACCGCATGGGCTTCACCTGGGAGCATATCCAGCAGCTCAACCCGCGGATGATCGTCGCCTCGGTCAAGGGCTTTGGCCCGGGGCCGTACGAGGACTGCAAGGTCTACGAGAACGTCGCGCAGTGCGCCGGCGGCTCCGCCTCGACCACCGGCTTCGACGACGGCCCGCCGCTCGTGACGGG
>JAYSMB010000051.1:0-2649 GCA_043725065.1 Burkholderiales bacterium | reverse complement strand
GCGGCGCGCCGCTTCGAGCATCAGCGCGTGGCTGGTGTTGTTGATGTCTTCGCTGGTGCAGGCAAAGTGCAGAAAGCCGGTCGCCGGTGCCAGCTCCGCGTCGCCGGCGATGCGCTCGGCCAGCCAGTACTCGACCGCCTTCACGTCGTGGTTGGTGGCCCGCTCGATCGCCTTGATCTCTTTTGCGTCGACCTCGGAAAAACTCTCGACGAGAGCGCGCAGAAAAGTCACGGCCTCGACGCCGAAGGGTTTCAACTCGGCGAAGCCCGCCTGCGACAAGGCGATGAACCACTCGACCTCGACCTGGACCCGGCGCCGGATCAGCCCGTATTCCGAGAGCAGAGGCCGGAGCGCTTCGACCTTGGCGGCATAGCGGCCGTCGAGCGGCGACAGGGTGAGAAGCGGCGAGACGGGCATCGGCGAGGGGCAAGGGCGAAGGCGACGGATCATTATCGGCTGCGCCTAGAATCATTTCGACACCGCAAGATCACGCAAAGCGGCACAAATCGAACTCAGGAAAGCGGCGCGTAGACCCATGAAACTGATCGGTTCCCTCGCCAGCCCGTACGTGCGCAAGGTCCGCATCGTGATGGCCGAAAAGAAGCTCGACTACCAGTTCGCCACCGAAGACGTTTGGGCGAGCGACGCGATACTCACGTCGAACCCACTCGGCAAGGTGCCCTGCCTGGTGATGGAAGGTGGCGAAGCGGTCTTCGATTCGCGCGTCATCGTCGAGTACCTGGACGCCCGCTCGCCGCTGGCCCGACTCATTCCCGAGCCGAACCGCGAACGCACCGAAGTGCGCACCTGGGAAGCGCTGGCCGACGGCATCCTCGATGCCGCGATCCTGGCCCGGCTCGAGGCCAACCGGCCCGGGCGCAGCGCCGAGCAGCGCAGCCAGGCCTGGATCGATCGCCAGTTCGTCAAGGTGCGTGCGTCGCTCGAGGCGATCTCGATCGGCCTGGCCGAGAAGCCCTGGTGCAGCGGCATCCACATGACACTGGCCGACATCGCCGTCGGCTGCGCCCTCGGCTACCTGTCGTTCCGCTTTCCCGACATCGGCTGGCGCACCGACCATCCGAACCTGGCCCCGGGCTGGGCGACAAGATGAACGCGCGGCAGAGCTTCATCGACACCGCGCCGCCGGTGTGATGCACCTTGTCACCCTGAGCGAAGCGAAGGATCTCGTGAGAGGCGACGAGATCCTTCGCTTCGCTCAGGATGACAGGGCCGGCGTCGCGCTGAAGCTGCTCGCTCGGGCCATCGGCCAGTAGGTGCGAAACACCTGCAGGTTCGACTCGCCGGCCAGCAGCTCGCCCGGCTTCACGAAGGGCAGCAGGTTGGCGAGCAGCTTGACGCCGTGTTCCGAGTTGCGGCGCACGATGTGATCGGCGGTGATGCCGGCCGGATCGTCGAGGCCGGCCGCCTGCACCAGCTCCTTCAATGCCTTCAGGGTGTTCTGGTGGAAGTGATAGACGCGGTCGGCCTTGGTCGGTACGTCGAGCGCCTTCTGGCGCCGCGGATCCTGGGTCGTCACGCCCGTCGGGCACGCTCCGGTGTGGCAAGTCTGGGCCTGGATGCAGCCGAGCGCGAACATGAAGCCGCGCGCCGCGTTGCACCAGTCGGCACCGAGCGCGAGCATGCGCGCGATGTCGAAGGCGCTGACGACCTTGCCGGCGCAACCGAGTTTGATCTTTTCGCGCAAGTCGAGGCCGACCAGCGTGTTGTGCACGAGCAGCAGCCCTTCCTGCAAGGGCGCGCCGACGTGGTCGCAGAACTCGAGCGGCGCCGCGCCGGTGCCGCCCTCGGCGCCGTCGACGACGATGAAGTCGGGTGTGATGCCGGTTTCTTGCATCGCCTTGGCGATGCCGAACCATTCCCACGGGTGGCCGATGCAGAGCTTGAAGCCGGTCGGCTTGCCGCCCGAGAGCTCGCGCAGGCGTTCGATGAAATGCATCATCTCGATCGGCGTCTTGAAGGCGCCGTGCGAGGCCGGTGAGACGCAGTCGACCCAGGGCTGGACGCCACGTGCTTCGGCGATCTCGAGCGTCACCTTTGGCCCCGGCAGTACGCCGCCGTGGCCGGGCTTGGCGCCTTGCGAGAGCTTGAGCTCGATCATCTTCACCTGCGGGTCGCGTGCGTTGGCGCCAAAGCGATCCTCGCTGAACGAGCCGTCGTCATTGCAACAGCCGAAGTAGCCCGAGCCGACTTCCCAGATCAGGTCGCCGCCGTTGACGCGATGGTGCCGGCTGATCGAGCCCTCGCCGGTGTCGTGCGCGAAGTTGCCGCGCCTGGCGCCGGCGTTGAGCGCCAGGATCGCGTGGGCCGAAAGCGCACCGAAGCTCATCGCCGAGATGTTGAAGAGACTGGCGCTGTACGGCTGGGCGCGCGTCTCGCCGATCAGGACGCGAAAGTCGTGCGTCTTCAGCACCGTCGGTTGCAGCGAATGGTTGATCCACTCGTAGCCGACCGCCGAAACGTCGAGCTGCGTGCCGAACGGGCGCTTGTCGGAATCGCCCTTGGCGCGCTGGTAGACGAGCGAGCGCTGCTGGCGCGAGAACGGCGCCGCCTCGTGGTCGCCCTCGATGAAGTACTGGCGCATCTCCGGGCGGATGAACTCGAGCAGGAAGCGCAGGTGGCCGATCACCG
>JAYSMB010000050.1:0-2962 GCA_043725065.1 Burkholderiales bacterium | reverse complement strand
TGGAGCCGGGCTCAGACCGTGCAGCCGGCTTCGTGCGCCACGCTGGCGATGCGCTCGCCGCGCGGCTCCAGGCAGAGCGAGTAGCCGCGACCGTAGATGGTCTCGAGGCTGAGACCGACGGCGCCGACGTCGCGCAGCTTCTTGCGGATGCGGCAGACGTGCATGTCGGCGCTGCGCCGGCCGTCGCCGGCCCCGGTGCGGCGCAGCGTGCGCGCGATCGCGGCGCGGTGCACGAACTCGCCCGGCCGCGAGGCGAGCAGGAGCAGCAGCTCGAACTCGCCCGCGGTGAGCGTGAGCGGTGCATCGGCAAAGCTCGCCGCGGCACGCCGCGGGTCGAGGCGCAGCGGGCCGAGCACGACCTCGCCGCGCGCGTCGTCGTCGTTCTCGCGGGCGACCTCGATGAGTCGGCGCAGCTTGGCGGCGATCAGGCGCGGCGAGGCCGAGCGGTCGACGCAGTCGCTGGCACCGGCTTCGAGCCCGGCGATCAGGCGCTCCTCGTCGGCGCCGTTCGAGAGCATGAGGATGGGTGCGCGCGCCCGGTCGCGCAGCTCGGGCACGGTGTGGGCGAGGCTCTCGCCGAAGCCGTCGCCGTCGAGCAGGACCGCGTCGAAGCGCCATTGCGCGATCAGGCCGAGCGCGGCGCTGAAGGTGCGCACCTGGTAGGGCTTCAACCCGCAGCTTTCGACCTCGCGCCGGATCGTCGCGAGAAAGTGCGGGTCGTGGCTGATGATCAGGCAAAGAGGCAGCACGGTGTCACTGGATCGCGTAGGTCAGGCGGCCGTAGATGAAGCGGCCGCGCGGGTCGCTGTACTGGTTGTCGTAGCCGCTCTGGAACGAGGTCTGACCACCGGCATTCGAGTAGGGCGGGTCGCGGTCGAACAGGTTGCGCGCGCCGAGCGTCAGGCGCCAGGATTTGAAGCCCGTGTAGGTGCCTTGCAGGTCGTACACGGTGTACGAGCTGACGCGCCTAGGCGTGACTTCGTTCGTCCCCGCCAGGTCGTTGTAGGCCTTCTGGAAGCTCTGCGCGAGGTTCACGTTCCAAGGGCCGGAGCTCCAGTCGAAGGAGACATAGCTCCGGAAGCGGGGGACGACGCCGCCCGTCGCCGGATTGGTCAGGTCGACACCGCCGCTGAAGCTGCCGTCGAGGTTCGAGGTGTCGAAGCTGTTGAAATAAGTGGCGCTGCCGTAGATCGTGAAGCGGCCGAGGTCCGTGGCCGGGAGGCGCCACTTGACGTCGAAGTCGAGGCCCGAGACCTTGGTGATGCCGAGGTTGAGGTTCGTCAGCTGGATGTTCGTGATCGGCCCGGGGAGGTTCGGGAAGTTTGGATCGACCGGGCCGCGCTGGATCAGCGAGGCGTACTTCACCGGGTCGGACAGGATCACCGCCGATCCCAGCCCCTGGACGATCGTGTCCGAGAGCCGCACCCGGAAGTAGTCGATTCCCACCGACACGTTGTTGATCGGCTCGAGCACCGCGCCCAGGGTGAAGTTGTTCGACTTCTCCGGCTTGAGCTTTGCGTTGCCGCCGTTGGTGACCGGGAACTGCGTGCCGCAGTCGTGGACCTGGTCGTTGGTGGTGGGGCAGCGCAGGATATCGCTCGCGCCCTGAGGCGTGACGCCCGTGGTGTTGGCGGCGTAGAGATCCTGCAGGCTGGGTGCCCGAAAGCCCTTGCCGAACGACGTGCGCAGCAGGATCTGCGGCGTTGGCTGCCAGCGCAGGCTTCCCTTGGGCGTCGTCGAGCTGCCGACGCCCTCGTAGTGGTCGTAGCGGACCGCGAAGTCGGCCTCGAGCGCCTTGACGATCGGCACGCTGACTTCGCTGAAGAGGGCAACCACGTTGCGCGACTTGTGAACGTCGAGCAGATTGCCGCCGTAGCCGGCGATGTCGCCGCTGGCGATCTCCGGGCTGGCGCTGAAGTCGTACTTTTCCTTGCGGCCTTCGGTGCCGATAGCGAAGCCGAGCGGGCCGGCCGGCAAATTCATCAGTTCCCGGGACGCCTTTGCGGAAAGGCTCGTCAGGGACGACTTGATTCGGAAGGCATCGCCCGTGAAATTGGTGGCCAGAAGCGCGGCCTCGACGGCAGGTGTGCTCGGTCCGAAGAAGTTGACGGTGCCACTGTTGAGGAGCGGCAGGATCTTGGTCAGCGCCGGAAAGCCGCCGATGACGTGTTCGCGAAGCTTGCTCTCGCTGTAGAGGCCCGCGACGTCGAAGTCCCAGCCCGCCGTCGCCCCCTTGACGCCGGCGACGAAGCGCGGCGCCTCCGAGATGTCGACGAGGTCGCGGTTGCCGGCGCCGGCGGCGCGGTAGCGGATCAGAAGGTCAGGCGTGGCACCGCCGGTGATCGATTTGACGTACGCCGTCGGGTAGTACACGCTGCTCGACTGCAGGATGATCGTCGAGTTGCCGTTGTAGGGCGCGACGTTGAACAGAGGGTGATTCGGCGGCAGCGCGAACTGATCCGAGATCGGCACCGGCTGGATGATGGTGCGGATCTTGTTCTTGTTGTACGAGGCCTCGGCGTAGGCCTGGACGTCGGACGTGATCGCGAACTTGGCCGAGCCGAACAAACTGAGGCGCTCCGAAGCGGGCACCAGCTCGAGGATCGGCGCCGGGTCGAAGCGGCAGGCGTTCGGATTCTTGAAAGGGTCGAGCACGGAGTAGGGCGGCACGCACCCGGTGGCCGCAGTCGGGTTGTGCGAGCCGAACGAACCGTCGGCGGCGGCGAAGTTGGCGGGAAAGGTGTTGCCCGAGGTCGTGTCGTTGATGGCGTTGAAGCCCTGCTTCGAGAAATCGCGCTGGCCGCCGAGCAGCGTGCCTTCTTTCTGGAGGCTCGCCACCGCCATCACGTTAAACCGATCGACGGCGAGATTGCCGAAACCGAACACGCCGCTCGCGCGTTTCAGGCTGGCGCCGCCCTGGGTCGTGTCGCCGTACTCGCCCGTCAGCTCGAGGCCCTTGAAG
>JAYSMB010000049.1:0-1730 GCA_043725065.1 Burkholderiales bacterium | reverse complement strand
TCGCGCGACGCTCAATATCGCCGGCACGCTGACGCCGGTAACGGCGCTCGCGCGCTGCCGGATCGACAACACGGCCCTTGGCGCCGACGGCCGCTACTTGGGCGACGTCTGGGCCGCCTACGCGACCGCGATGCACTACAACTACCGCACCTCCGACTGCACCTTCGACGTCAGCGGCGTCGGCCGGATCCGGGCGGCACAGGCAGCGGCCGAGTTCCGCCTGCTGGCCGCCACGCAGCTCGCGCGGCTGACGAACGTCGCAACCCGGCGCATCGGCCGGCAGGAAACGCTGCTCGACTCGAGCCTCGACGCCGGCCTCAGCTGGAAGCACCATGACCTGACCCTCAGCGTCGACGGCACGCGCGAGAAGGAATTCTTCATCGGCGCGAACTCGACGATCGTCTCGGTCACGGCCACCGGCGACCTCGGCTTCGCGACCGCCGTCGACGTCACGCTCGGCGACACACGGGGCGGCAGCGCCGGCACGCCGACCGGCGCGTTCGTGGGGTTCGCGCTGCGCACGCGCTTCTGACGGCACGGAGGTCCCGACCGGACGAAAAGCCGGTCGCCCGCCGCCCGTCGCGAGCCGGCGGATCGCGCGACGCCTGCAGCGCCCGACGATCCGCCCCGGTCGCAATCGCGTCTCACACGGCGTGCCGCCGCTGCGCCGACACTGGTCCGTGCTCGGTCCGAGGAGTCGACGCGGCCGGATCGCAACCCGGGCTCGCAGTGCCAGCCCACCTCCGGTACCGGATTGATGCGGCCCGACTCACGAAAACCGCGGCGGCGTCGGCGCGCCGGGATTATGTAATCTCCCGGCGGCGACGCCGCCGGCGACCGACCGCGCCGCAGGCCGACCGCGGCAAGGCGATTCACTACGTGAAGGCTTGGTCGCGAGTCCCTGTTATCAAAAGATCTTGCGGGCGCCCGCGTCCAACGACAGGAACGCCTCCGCGCGTCGAGGGCTGCCGACATTCGGATGCGGATTCACCGCGCAACTGCACGTGGCGCATCGTCTCGAGCAACGTCGCGAGCCGCGGACGGCGATCGGAATCCCCGACACAACGCCACGCGAGATTGCGGCTGTCATCAATTCCGGCATACTCCTGCCGCCCGGCACGGTTCTGTTTGGAAGCAACGGGAAATTCACCAAGGGGGTCTACGTGAACCAAGCTACGCTCCTCGCGCGCACGTTCGCATCCTGCGCGATGATCGCGATCGCAGCGCCTGCGCTCGCCGAGAAGACGACGTTGGAAATCCGCGCGACGCCGGCCGACGCAGCGGCAGTCTCCCAGGCGCAGAATCACTTCATCAGCGCGATGAACAAGGCATCGCCCCTGGGCGGGATCGGCAAGCTCCGCAGCGACATCGACGCCGGTAACCACGCCGGCCTCGCGGGCGCGGGCGCAGCCGCGGCCGCCGGCGGCGCGATCCAGAATCCCGCGGACCTCAGTTACCAGGGCGGCGTCGTGATTCCCTTCGCCACGCAGCACGCGATCTACGCCTTGCCGAACGGCAGCGTCTGCAAATCGCCGGCGTGCTGGGGGCACATCGGCCGCTTCCTGCGCGACCTCAACGACAGCCCGTTCATGCACGTCACCGACCAGTATGTGGGCACCACGGACGATGATCGCTATCCGGTGGCCGAGACGGCGCTGACGGCCCATTACAACCTGCCGGCCCATCCGCTAACGGACGCGAACATGGCCGCGATTGCGCACCAGGCCGCG
>JAYSMB010000048.1:0-3455 GCA_043725065.1 Burkholderiales bacterium | reverse complement strand
AACATGCTGGCGCCGATGTCGTGGCCGCCGGCATCGAAGGTGCGCGCCATGACGATGTTCAGCGTCGCCCCGGGCACGCCGGTGATCAGCCACTTGCGGCCGTCGATGACGAAGTCGTCGCCGTCGGCGCGCGCCTCGGTCTTCAGCAGCGACGGGTCGGCGCCGGCGCCGTCGTCGGGCTCGGTCATCGAGAACACGGTGCGTATCGCGCCGGCCACCAAGGGGCGCAACCAGCGCTCTTTCTGCGCCTCGGTGGCGACCTTGACGAGCAGGTTGGTATTGCCTTCGTCGGGTGCCTGGATGTTGAGCGCCAGCGGCCCGAGCAGGCTGTAGCCGGCGGCCTCGAACACCACGGCCATGCCGCGATGATCGAGACCGAGACCGCCCCAGGCCACCGGTGCGTGCGGCGACAGCAGGCCGGCGACGCGGGCGCGATCGACCATCTCGAGGCGCAGCGCGTCGCTCGGGCCATGCGCGTCCTGACGGGGATCGTCCTCGCGCGGAATGACCTCGTCGCGGATGAACGCGGTGACCCGATCGCGCAACTCGACGTGCTCGGCCGGCAGGGTGAAGTCGATCATGCAGCGGCCTCGGTGGTAATCGGCAAGCGGTCGAGCAGCGCGGCGGCACGCGAGAACATCGGATCGATCGTCAGGGCGAACCGCTCCCAGGTGGCGTCGGGCCGCCGCCCGCTGCGGTGCAGGTGAATGTTGAGGCAGGAGATGGCGCCGAGCCGGTAGCCGGCGTAGGCCTGATACCAGGGCAGATCGTCGCAGGCCTCTTCCATCGCCGCCGCGTAACGCGCTGCCACCTGGGCCGGGCTCATCGGACAGACCGGGCACCAATCGTCGGTCCAGCTCGAGCGATCGGCAAGCATCATCATCCAGCCGGCGTCGATGCGGCGGCTGCCGATCGAGGCCAGCTCCCAATCGATCAGGCCGGTCAACCGACCGCCGTCGAAGAGCGCGTTGCCGGGCTGACAGTCGCCGTGCACGAGCCCGATCGGCGCGCCGTCGGGCCGCGTCGCGAGCAGACGGTCGCGCACCGCGCGGCCGCTGGCGATCCAGTCGGTGTGCGGCGACTTGGCGAGCACCACGTCCCAACGCAGCACTTCATCGACGAGCGCGCGCGGCTCTTCCCAGTCGGTAAGGTAATGACGCCAGTCGAAGCGATGGATCGCGGCCATCGCGTCGATCGTCTGCGCGTAGAGCGAAGTCACCGCCTGCACCGAGCGGTCGAACGACGGATCGGGCTGCCAGACGAAGAACGGCAGGCCGGGCAGCCGCTCCATCATGATGAACGGTGTGCCGAACCACGACTCGCCGGCATCCGCATACGGTACGTCGGGCACGGGCAGGCCCGCCGCATGCAACGCGCGCAGCAACGGCGCCTGCTTGTAGACATCGGTATTGCCCGAGCGGCGCACGCCCGGCGGCGCCAGCTTCAGCACGAGGCCGCGGCGCTGCTCGGGCCCGGGTCCGATCAGGTCGAAGCCGAAGGTCAGTCCCGCATGGCCTGCCTCCATCACGCGCAGGTCCTGTGCGGTGCTGCCGGCGCATGTCGCATCGGCGAAGCGCACGAGGCTTTGCGCGACCGAGTCGATTGCCAGGGGTGAAGGATGCACGGCGGCGTGTCAATGCGGCGGCTCACGACCCGTGACCTGCAGGCCGCGCCGCCATGTCAGCTCGAGCACGAGATCGCGACCGCTCAGGAGCATGACGAGCCCGAACTCGCGCACCGTCGACTGCACGCGCACCGCGTTCAGGGATAGAACGCGCCCGGCCCGGTTGGTTGTCATCGCCGCGTCGATCGAGCACGAGCTGGCGAGAACGACTGCGCTCGCCAGGCCGATGGCCAGGATGGCGAGGCGGCTCGAGACGCGGGACAAGGCAGGATGCACGACCAAATCCTAGCCTGAGTGGAAGGCTTCGTGTCGGACGATTCCGCGCGCGGTGTCGGACGAGCGCGCGACTCGCGCCCCGCTCGCTCATTTGCCCCCGTTGTGCTGCCAATAATTCTGGCGCCGATGGGCAACCCCATTCAATCCCTACGACGGACCCGACCACCATGAAGACCCTTGCCACCCTCGCCGCGCTCGCGTGCGCCGCCACCTTCACACTCACCGCGCAAGCGACCGACAGCCCCGCCAAGATCCAGAAAGAACAGGCCGAAGCCAACTACAAGATGGCCAAGAAGCAAGCCAAGGCCGATGAAGAGTCGGCCGAAGCGCAGTCCAAGACGATGAGCGGCGACGCCAAGAAGCAGTGCAAGAAGGACGCCGACGCGGCGCACGACAAGACCATGGCCGATGCCAAGGCCACCTACGAGAAGGCCAAGGCCGATTACAAGGCAATGAAGTAAAAGCCTTCACCCCGACCCTCTCCCGCGCAGCCGGAGAGGGTGAACCAAGAAAAAAAGGCGCCTCGCGGCGCCCTTTTTGTCGAGGCTGAAGGACTCAGCGGACGACGCCCATCGATTCTTCCTTGCCACCCTTGTAGGTGTGCATCGTCAGCGCGCCGTTCTTGATGTCGCCCTTCTCGTCGAAGCTGATCGTGCCGGTCACACCCTTGTAGTCGGTCGTCTTGGCCAGCACCGGCAGGTACTTGGCCGGGTCGGCTGAGCCGGCCTTCTCCATCGCCGCGACCATCAGGTTGAGCGCATCGTAGACATAAGGCGCGTAGATCTGCACGTCGATGCCGAACTTCTTCTTGTAGTCGGCCTTCCACTTGTCCAGGGCAGCCTGTTCCGACTTGTCGACGCCGCCTGCTTCGGCACAAATCACCTGGCCGTCTTCCATCGCGCCGCCGGAAAGCTTCGGCAGCTCTCCGGAGCAGATGCCGTCGCCACCCATGAACTTCGAATTGATACCGAGCTGCTTCATCTGGCGGATCATCGGACCGGCAACCGCGTCCATGCCGCCGAAGAAGATGATGTCGGGCTTCTTGGCCTTGACCGCGGTCAGGATGGCGGTGAAGTCGGTGGCATTGGCGGTCGTGAACTGCGTGTCCTGGATCGCTCCGCCCGACGCCTTGACGGCCTTGGCGAATTCCTCGGCGACGCCCTGGCCGTAGGCCGTGCGGTCGTCGATCACCACGATCGACTTGCCCTTCAGCTCCTTGACGGCGTAGCGGCCAAGGGTGCCGCCGAGATGGACGTCGTCGGCAACGACGCGGAAGGTCGTCTTGAAGCCCTGGCGCGTGTACTTCGGGTTGGTGGCCGACGGCGAGATCTGCGGGATGCCGGCGTCGCTGTATATCTTCGAGGCCGGAATCGAGGTGCCTGAGTTGAGGTGGCCGATGACCCCGTTGACCTTGGCGTCGACCAGCTTGTTGGCGACCGCCGTGCCCTGCTTCGGATCGGCGGCGTCGTCTTCGGCGACGAGCTCGAACTTGGCCTTCTTGCCGCCGATCATGACGCCCTTGGCGTTCAGCTCGTCGATGGCCATGCGGGCGCCG
>JAYSMB010000047.1:0-1634 GCA_043725065.1 Burkholderiales bacterium | reverse complement strand
CTTTTCGGCGAAGCCGTATACATGCATCAGTTCAAGGTCAATGGCAAGATGGCCTTCGACGGCGACGTCTGGCAGTGGCATCAGGACTACGGCACCTGGCGCAACGACGACAAGATGCCAGGCGAGCGGGCGATGAACGTCGCGATCTTTCTGGACGACGTGAACGACTACAACGGCCCGCTGATGTTCATCCCGGGCAGCCACAAGCGCGGCGTCGTCGATGCGAAACACGACCTCACGACCACCAGCTATCCGCTCTGGACGATCGACAACGGCCTGATCGGTCAACTCGTTGATCGCGCCGGTGGCAAGAACGGCGGCATCGTCTCGCCCAAGGGCCCGGCCGGCTCGATGATCCTGTTCCACGGTTGCCTCGTGCATGCGTCGGGATCGAACCTTTCACCGTGGAATCGCGTCAGCGTCTACCTGAGCCTGTGCGCGGTCAGCAACCACATTCGCCGCTTCAAGCGGCCGGAGTTCATCGCGCACCGCGACTTCACGCCGATCGAGACGCTGCCCGACGACTGCCTGCTCAACGACTATCCGGTCGAGTTGCCGTGGAAGAAGGGCTTGCCCGCCAGCGCGCTCGAAACCTCGACCGACGAACTGAAGTTCGCAGCATGAGTCTGTACGCCCAACTCCAGCGACGCGAAGCCGACCAGAAGCCGATTCGCATCGGCCTGATCGGCGCCGGAAAATTCGGCTCGATGTATCTGGCCCAGGTGCCGCGCACGCCGGGCGTGCAGCTGGTCGGCATCGCCGATCTGTCGCCCGATGCGGCGCGACGCAACCTCACGAGGGTCGGGTGGAGCGACGCGCGAACACGCGCCGCGAGTCTCGACGCCGCGTTGAAAACCGGAGCCACGCATGTCGGCGAAGACTGGCGAGCTCTGGTCTCGCATCCGGCGATCGACGTGATCGTCGAGTGCACTGGCCACCCGATCGCCGCGGTCGAGCATTGCCTGCTCGCTTTCGCGAACGGCAAGCACGTCGTCAACGTCACCGTCGAAGCCGATGCGTTCTGCGGACCGCTGCTCGCAAAAAAGGCGGCCGACGCGGATGTGATCTATTCGCTCGCCTTCGGCGATCAGCCCGCCCTCATCTGCGACCTTGTCGACTGGGCGCGCACCTGCGGCTTTCCGGTCGTCGCGGCCGGACGCGGCCACAAGTGGTTGCCGCACTTCTGCGAGTCGACGCCCGAGACGGTCTGGGGCAACTACGGCCTCACGCCCGAACAGGCCGAGCGCGGCGGCCTCAACCCGAAGATGTTCAACAGCTTTCTCGACGGCTCCAAGCCCTCGATCGAATGCACCGCTGTCGCCAACGCCACCGGCCTCACCGTGCCGAGCAACGGCCTGCTCTATCCGCCGGCGAGCGTCGAAGACATTCCGTTTGTCACGCGGCCGATCGAAGAAGGCGGCGTGCTCGAGCGCAAGGGCATGGTCGAGGTGATCTCCTCGCTCGAGGCCAACGGCCGCAAGATCCCATACGACATCCGCATGGGCGTGTGGGTCACGGTCGAAGGCGAGACCGAATACATCCGCAACTGCTTCGAGGAATACAACGCCCACACCGACCCGAGCGGCCGCTACTTCACGCTCTACAAGCGCTGGCACCTGATCGGCCTCGAAGTC
>JAYSMB010000046.1:0-1900 GCA_043725065.1 Burkholderiales bacterium | reverse complement strand
TGCGCCTGAACCAGGACGGCGAGTTCTCGCTGCCGCCGACGCGCGTCGAAGCGATGTACGCACCCGAGAGCTTTGGCGAAGTGCCGAATGCCGCGATCGAAGTCGGGCCATGAGTTTGTCTTGTCATCCTGAGCGCCAGCGAAGGATCTCGTGGTCGATCGGGATCCTTCGCTTCGCTCAGGATGACAGGTGGCGGCGGGCCGCCGCCACGTTCTGGATCGTCGTCGTCGGCGCCAGCGCAGCGCAGGCTGGCGGCGTCGCGACCTTCGCCGAGGTGAAAGCGGCGCATCGCCCGTCCGACATCACACTGCTCGACCGCCACGGCGTGGCGATCCAGACCGTGCGCGTCGACAAGGACGTGCGGCGCCTGGCCTGGGTGCCGATCGGCGAGATGTCGCCAGCCCTGCTGAGCGCGATCGTGCTGAGCGAAGACCAGCGCTTCTGGGAGCACAGCGGCATCGACTGGAGCGCGGCGGCGAAGAGCGCCTGGGCCAATCTCTTCAACACCCGAACGCGCGGTGCATCGACATTGACGATGCAGCTCGCCGGCCTGATCGACGATGGCCTCGCCCGTCCGGCTGGCGGGCGAAGCGTCGCGCAAAAGCTCGGCCAGGCGATGACGGCGGCGCGGCTCGATGCGGCATGGAAGAAGAGCGAGGTCCTCGAGGCCTACCTGAATTCGGTGCCGTTTCGCGGCGAGATCGTCGGCATCGACGCGCTCGCGCAGACACTGTTCGCCAAGCACGCGAGCGGCCTCGACGCGCAAGAGGCGGCGCTTGCCGCGGCCCTGGTGCGCAGCCCGAACGCGAGGCCGTCGGCTGTTGCCGAGCGCGCTTGCGGCGTGCTTCGGCTGCAAGGGCAATCGTGCGTCGGCATCGTCGGCCTGACTGAGACTGCGCTGGCGCGGCGCGGCGGCATGCCGCTCGGCGAGCAGCTCGCGCCGCACTTCGCGCGCCAGGTCGTCGATCCGCTCGGGCCGGCGTTGCAATTGACGACGCTCGACGCCTCGCTGCAGCGCTTCGCGAGCGCCACGCTCGGCCGGCAGCTCGCCGAACTGACCGGCCGCAATGTCGAAGACGGCGCCGTTGTCGTGCTCGACAACGCCTCGGGCGAAGTGCGCGCCTGGGTGGGCTCGAACGCGCGTTCTTCAGCGGCCGGCGAAGTCGACGGCGTGCTGGGGCGACGCCAGCCCGGATCGACGCTCAAGCCCTTTGTCTACGAACTCGCGTTCGAGAAGCGCCTGGTCACGCCGGCGACGCTGATCGACGACTCGCCGGCGCAGATCGCCACAGCGGGCGGCCTCTACCTGCCGCGGAACTACGACCGCGAATGGAAAGGCTTCGTCAGCGCACGCACGGCGCTCGGTGCGAGTCTCAACGTACCCGCCGTGCGCGTGGCCGCGATGCTCGGCCCCGACACGCTGTTCGAGCGCTTGCGCACGCTCGGTTTCGCCTTGCCGGAAAGCGCGGGCTGGTACGGCGCTTCGCTCGCCCTCGGCAGCGCCGATGTCTCTTTGCTGGCGCTGACCAATGCGTATCGCGCGTTCGCCAACGGCGGCATGTTCTCGCCAGCGGCACTGCGCGGCGGAGCGAGAGCGAAGCCGGTTCGCGTCGCTGATCCGGCGGCGGTGTTTCTGGTCACCGACATCCTGGCCGACAACAACGCGCGCGTGCGCACCTTCGGCCTGGCCAGCGCCCTGGCGACACGCGGCTTCGCCGCGGTGAAGACGGGAACGAGCAAGGACATGCGCGACAACTGGTGCGTCGGCTTCACCGATCGCTACACGATCG
The DNA here is from genome assembly GCA_043725065.1 of Burkholderiales bacterium. Lineage (GTDB taxonomy): Bacteria > Pseudomonadota > Gammaproteobacteria > Burkholderiales > Burkholderiaceae_C > Schlegelella_A. Next base: position 110 of record JAYSMB010000046.1, on the reverse strand, counting down.
GCGTCTGGGTCGGCAATGCCAGCGGCGAAGCGATGCACAGCGTGAGCGGCGTCAGCGGCGCCGCGCCGGTGTGGCATGCGATCACGAGTGCGCTGCACTCGGGCGCGCCG
>JAYSMB010000045.1:0-3697 GCA_043725065.1 Burkholderiales bacterium | reverse complement strand
CGATCAGCTTGTAGCGGGCGATCGCGTGCAGCCAGACCGTGACCGGCTGGGCGGCGCGGTACGTATGGCGCTGGTTGTGGATCGCTAGCAGCGTCTCTTGCACGAGGTCCTCGACATCGTCAGGCAAAGCGATCAGGCGGCGCCTGAAATACGCACGAAGGCGGGCGCCGGAGCCGGTGAGGAACTGCGTATAGGCCGCGTTGTCGCCGGCCAGGGCCAGCAGCAACAGGGCACGCAAAGTGGATTCGACCTGCTTCAACGCGTATCTTGAAGTTCGGGCGTCGGCCCGGTACGGTTACAGCTGCCCTGAAATTTTGTTCGCACGTCCTGTAACCGCATCGCATCTCGTCCCGAACTAGAGGAAGGCGCCGCAATGCGGTAGAAACTGCGACCGACGCTCTCACCTCAACCTTTCTGGAGTTTCACCGATGAATGCTCGCTCGATCGCCCTCGCCGCCGCCACCCTCGCCATCTTGTCCAGCCAAGCCTTCGCCGCCGATAACAAGATGACAACCGACAAGGTCGCCGCCACGGAGAAGTGCTTCGGGGTCGCCCTCGCCGGCAAGAACGATTGCGCGGCCGGCGCCGGCACCACCTGTGCCGGAACCTCGAAGGTCGACTTCCAGGGCAATTCCTGGAAGAGCGTCGCCCAGGGCACCTGCACCAGCATCAAGACGCCCAAGGGTACCGGCTCGCTCGAGGCGATGAAGGCCTGACCCCTAAACGCCTGCCGCGCGCGTCGTGTCCGGCTTGACTGCGGGGCTCGGCCTGAAGGCCGAGCACTACGGCGAGGCGCTCGCTTGCCGCGCCGAGGGCCTGTGGTTCGAGGTTCATGCCGAGAACTATCTGGTCGCCGGTGGGCCGCGGCTGACCTGGCTGGAGAAGGTGCGCGGCGCGCATCCCCTCTCCCTGCACGGCGTTTCGTTGTCGCTTGCAGGGACACAAGCGCCCGACCCGGCGACGCTGGCACAGCTCGCGGCGCTGGTCCGGCGCTTCGAGCCCGCGCTCGTGTCCGAGCACCTGGCCTGGTCGCGGCGGGGCGGCGACTATCTGCCCGACCTGCTGCCGTTTCCGCGCAGCGACGAGGCACTCACCACGATCTGCGCCCATATCGCCCAGGTGCAGGATGCCCTGGGCCGGACGATCGCGCTCGAGAACCCGTCGCACTACCTCGTGCTCGAGGGCCACGAGTGGAGCGAGATCGATTTCCTGGCCGAGATCGCGCGCCGCACCGGCTGCTCGCTGCTGCTCGACATCAACAACGTCTACGTCAGCGCGCGCAATCTGGGCACATCGTCGGAGCACTATGTCGATGCGTTTCCAGCCCGGCACGTCGCCGAGATCCATCTCGCCGGCCATCGCCCGGATGCGCGGTTCGGCGAGCGGTTGCTCGTCGATTCGCACGACGCACCCGTCACCGCGGCGGTCTGGTCGCTGTACCAACGCTTCATAGACCGCGCCGGCGCGCGGCCGACGCTGATCGAGCGCGATGCCGAGCTGCCGCCGTTCGCGCAACTGCTCGCCGAGCGCGACGATGCGCACCAGCGTCTCGTCGCGCTTGCTCCGGTCGCGGCGTGAACGGGTGATCGTGGCGGCGACTCCGACGCTCGATGCCTTTCAGCGAGAGTTCGCTGCCGCGCTGTTCAACGAGGCGGCGTCGGCCGCGCTGGGCGGGCTCGCCAGCCAGCCCGGCTTCGCCGTCTATCGCAACACGGTGCTGCGCGGCTGCATCGACGCGCTCGCCGCGAACTATCCGACCGTCGCGCAACTGGTCGGCGGCGACTGGTTCGAAAGCGCCGCCGTACTGTTCGCTCGCTCGCACCTGCCGCGCGAAGGCAGCCTGGCCGGCTACGGCGAAGGTTTTGCCGCGTTTCTCGAGGGGTTCGAGCCGGCCGGCGAATTGCCCTACCTGCCCGGCGTCGCCAGGCTCGACCGGGCGTGGACCGAAGCGCACATCGCGTCCGACGCCCCCGTCCTGCTTGCCCCGACGCTGGCCGCGCTCGCACCGCAAGTGCTGGCGGGTGCCGTGCTCGTGCCGCATCCGGCGGCACGCTGGCTGACGTTCGAATCGTTGCCCGCCTTCACGATCTGGCGTCGCCATCGCGAGGCCTCGCCGCTCGACGACGAGCTCGCCTGGCGCGGCGAAAGCGGCCTCGTCGTTCGCCCGTCCGGCCAGGTCACGTGGCACGCGCTCGACCTTGCCGGCGCGGCGTTCCTGACCGCGTGCGCGCAAGGACTTTCTTTTGCCGAAGCGGCCGAGCGCGCCGCGGCGGCCGACGCCGATTCGACCTTGCCCCTCGGCGCATGGCTGTCGGCTCTGATCGCGGCGGGCGCGTTCACGCGCGTGCAGATCCCGAGCCGATGAGCCCGCCTGCATTGCGCCAGCACTGGAACCGCGCGGCGGCCGCACTCGAACGATGGATCGGCCTCGACCTCGTGCTTCTGATCAATCGTATCGGTATCGCGGCGGTCTTCTTCTACTCGGGCCGAACCAAGGTCAGCGGTTGGCTGACTGTGACCGACAGCGCGGTCGGCCTGTTTCGCGACGAGTACCACCTGCCGCTCGTCGATCCGGCGTTCGCGGCTCACGCCGCGGCCTACGCCGAGCATCTGTTTCCCTTGCTGCTCGTGCTCGGCCTGGGCACGCGACTGGCGGCACTTGCGCTGCTCGGCATGACGCTCGTGATCGAAGTCCTCGTGTACCCCGACGCGTGGCCGACGCATCTCTCGTGGGCAGCGCCGTTGCTGCTGCTCGCGGCACGTGGTGGGGGCAGGGTCTCGCTCGACCGCGGCTTGGGCTTACGCTAGGGGGAATTTCACCAAGGGAATTCGCCCCATGCCAGACAAGCACGAGCTCTCGGCCGCCACGCTCGGCCGCCACGCCGGTAACGATGAGCGACTTACCGGAACGCCGTTTCTCGCCGGGCCTGTTTTCGCCAGCGCCTTTCACCTCCCGGGCGACCAGACGGGCGTGAAATACCAGTACGGCCGCTTCGACAACCCGACCTGGGCCGCACTCGAAGACGGCATCGAAAAGCTCGAGTCGGGCCCGGCACTTACCTTCGCATCGGGGGTTGCCGCCACCGCCGCCGTGCTGACGCCATTCGTTCAGCCGGGCGACACCATCGTCCTGCCCGACGACGGTTACTTCGCGACCCGGTCCTATGCCCAGACCTACCTGGCGCGCTGGGGCGTCACGGTCCGGCTGGTGCCGACGACGCAGATGTCGAGCACCGACTTCACCGGCGTCAAGCTGGTATGGGTCGAGACGCCGAGCAATCCGAGCCTGGACGTCTGCGACATCGAAGCGCTGGCCTCTCGCGTTCATGCCGCCGGCGCGCTCCTGGCCGTCGACAACACGACCGCGACCGTACTCAGCCAGGCGCCCCTGCGCCATGGCGCCGATTTCTCGGTGGCTTCCGACACCAAGGCCTTCAACGGCCACAGCGATGTGGTGTTCGGCCACGTCGCCGTGCGCGACCCCGAGTTGCTCAAGCTGGTGAGGCAATGGCGGACGCTCGTCGGTGCGATCCCCGGCCCGATGGAAGCCTGGCTCGTTCATCGCGGCCTCGCGACGCTCGATCTGCGGCTGGCGCGCCAATCCGAGAACGCGCAGGCGATTGCCGAGTTGCTGTCCACGCATCGCGCGGTGACGGGCGTGCGCTACCCGGGCCTGAAGTCCGATCCCTCGTATGGG
>JAYSMB010000044.1:0-3278 GCA_043725065.1 Burkholderiales bacterium | reverse complement strand
GCCGTCGACGCGATTCCGATCGTCGCGGCGCCGTCCCAGACCGCATCGGCCTTCTACGACACGCAGGAGATCATCTTCAGTCGCTCGGCCGGGCAGCGCGCCTATTACCAGTTCAGCAGCTGGACCGAGCCGCCGAACCGGGCCCTGGCACCGCTCTTGGCGATGCGGCTCGAACAAAGCGACGCCTTTCGCGGCGTCGCCGAAACGACAAGCGGGGTGCGCGGCAACCGGCTGCTTCGGACGCAACTGATCGAGGCCTATCACGACGCGGCCTCGGTGCCAGGCAGCGCCAAGGTCACCATCGCCGCGGAGCTGAGCGATTCGGCCGGCCGCAGGATGCTGGCCCGACGCACCTTCAGCGCATCGGTGCCGGTACGCTCGCACGACGCCGCGGGCGCGGTTCAGGGCTTCAACGAGGCCTCGGTGCGATCCTCGACGACATCGCATCCTGGGCGGGCGGCGTCGCCGGGATAGCCAACTGACGCGCCCCGAATCGCGCGCGATATTGACCCGGCGACTCGCCGAACCAGCGCTTGCAGGCGCGAAACAGATTGCTCTGGTCCTCGAAGCCCAGCAACTCGGCAACCCGCGACAGCGAGCTGCTGACCGGCTCGCGCAGGTAACGCTGGGCCAGCTCGCGGCGCGTCTCGTCGCGGAGTTGCTGGAACGAAGTGCCCTCGTCCTCGAGCCGCCGTTGCAGGGTTCGGCTGCTGATGTGAAGCGACGCCGCGATGCGCTCGCGACTGAGGTCGGGCGCTGCCACGTGGGCGGCGATCAGCTCGCGCACAAGATGGCTGGTGCGAGCGCCTTGCAGCGCATCGAGGCGCTGTTCGGCCAGCTTCTCGTGAAGGGTCGCGAGTGTCGTGTTGCGTCCCGAAAGCGGCAAGGCAAGATCGGCTGTGCTCAGCAACGCCCGGTTCGCGCCCTGGCCGAAGCGCAGCGGGCACTGGAAGGCGTCGGTGTGCGGTCCCGGATCCGGCGGGTCCGGATAGACGAACTCGACGCCGAGGGGGTGCAGGTCGCGGCCCGTGATCCAGCTGCAGTGGGTCAGCACTGTGAGCATGCCGAACTCCACACGCTGCCGCGGCACGCGACACTCGCCCCCCAGGTGGCCGAGCTCGAGCCAGTGGCCTTCGGCCGTCGGCGTCAAGGCAAAGGTGGCGGCGTCGCTGACGACGTTCATGTAGCGGGCCAGACGGCTCAGTCCCTCGAGCAGGGTCTGGCAGGTCATCATGGCGTAGGCCACAACGTCGAGGTTGCCGTAGGTCATGGTCAGCTCGCGAGACAGGCCGAGCGTGGCCTTGCCGGAACGTGCCACCGCCAGCTCCCACAACAGACTGACGTCGTCGATCAGAAAGCGCATCGCCGGATCGCTCGACGATGCGATGTCGAGCCCGGCCATCTCGAACAGCTCTTCGACGTCGAGGCCCTCGGCCGCGAACACGTCGACCACGCCCTTGACCCAAGCGGCTGAACTGGTGCGCGCAATCATTCCTGTCTCCGTGCAGATCGCCGTCTGCGCCTGATTCTGGCGCTGCGAAGTCAGTGAACTGGCACGCCGAGTCAGTGTCTTGCGCGTCTGCGATTTCTAGAATATCGCAAAGAAATCGGCATCCCAAGGAGACAAACGATGCCATCGAACGCATTGCGCGCCAGAGTGCTGATCGCGCTCACCCTCACGATCGTCGGCCTGGCCGCGTGCGGCGGCAACGACCAGCCGGCGACCTCGCGGGCGACGGCCTTCGGCCGCGTCGAAGGCAACGACGACACCGCCACCAACGGCACCTTCTCTTGGAAGGGCGTGCCGTTCGCGAAGGCACCGGTCGGCGCCCTGCGCTGGAAGGCGCCGGTCGATCCCGACACGTGGACGGCGCCGCTCTCGACCAAGCTGTTCGCCAACGCCTGCGTCCAGTACGGGCGGATCTACGGGCCGGGCAGCAACAACAAGTTCGACGCGACCATCGGCACGACGCTGGGCCAGGCGCTCGGCAGCGAAGACTGCCTCTACCTGAACATCTGGCGGCCGGCGACCGGCGAGTCCAACCTGCCGGTGATCGTCTTCATTCACGGCGGCTCCAACGTGTCCGGCTACACCGCCGACCCGGCGTACGACGGTGCCGCGCTGGCCAAGGCGGCCAACGCCGTCGTCGTCACCGCCAACTACCGACTCGGCATCTTCGGCTGGCTCGACCTGCCGCAGCTCAAGTCCGGCACGAGTGCAAACGACGACTCGGCCAACTTCGCGATTCTCGACAACATCAAGGCGCTGCAGTTCGTCAATGCCAACATCGGCAACTTCGGCGGCAACGCCGGCAACGTCACCGTCATGGGCCAGTCGGCGGGCGCGATCAACGTCTACGCCTTGCTGACCTCGCCGCTGATGGTCGCCGCCAACCCCAAGCCGTTCCACAAGGTGATGCCGCTCAGCGGCGGCATTTCGCTCGCGTCGAACCTGCCGCCGGGCAGCTTTCCGACCCTGAACACGCGCGCCGTGGCGCAGGCGCAGGGCAACGCGCTGCTCAACAACCTGGTGATCGCCGATGGCTTGGCGACCGACAACGCGACCGCGGCCGCCTATGTGGCGACGCAGACTCCGGCGCAGATCGCCACCTACCTGCGCGGCAAGACACCGGCCACGCTGCTGACGACGCTGCTCACCAAGCTCGCGCTGCTCGGCCTCGCCGGCTCGGGCCCGATCCCCGAAGGCGTCGTCGTGCCGGTCGATCCGGTCGGCAGCATCAATGCCGGCAACTACGTCAAGGTGCCGGTGCTGGCGAGCAACACGCGCGACGAAGCCAAGCTGTTCCCGACCTTCCTCGCGCTGGCGCCGGTGCTGGGCGGTGCAAGCGGCCGCCTGGTCAGCGACGCCACCTTGTTCTCGACCCAGTTCGGCTACAACCCGAATGCCGCGCCGACGGTCACGATCGGCCAGTGGATCCCGGCGCAGTACCTGCCGGTGACCACGCCGGTCACCGGCTTCAACGCCGAGACCGACCTGCTGAACACGGTCTTCTTCATCGCCAGCCGCAACAATGTCCTGAACGCGTTGAAGGCGCAGCAGCCGGGCGTCTGGTACTACCAGTTCAACTGGGACAAGGAACCGGCGCCGTGGAACGACATCTACGGCGCGGCGCACGTCTTCGACCTGCCGTTCGTATTCGGAAATTTCGGGCCGTCGCTGTTCGGCAACGTCATGAGCACGACTGCGAATCAGCCGGGGCGGCTCGACCTCTCCGACGCGATGATGAAAAGCGTCGGCGCCTTTGCGCGCAGCGGCG
>JAYSMB010000043.1:0-4402 GCA_043725065.1 Burkholderiales bacterium | reverse complement strand
GGCGCCGACTCAGCCAGTGCCCGTCGCGCTGCGCCGCGCCGACATGCGAGCCGCGATCTGGAGCGCGAAGCAGGTTGATCTCGCAGCGGCTGTCGCCTTGCGTCGCGCTCATATTGGCCTCCACCCGACCCGGGGCTTCGGGTCTGGTGGGGTTGTAGTTCGGACATCGTTATGAAAGCGTTATACGGTCTACGGTCAGCGGCCCGCGGCTTGCACTGCTTAGGTTTGACCGACATCTGCTCGTCGCGCGAGGGCGATTCGGATCAAGCGGGAGAAGCAAAATGAGCGACGTCATCACCGAACGCGATGGCGGCGTGGTCACGCTGACGCTGAACCGGCCGCAGGCGCGCAGTGCGCTTTCGGATGACATGATCCGATCGCTCGACTCGGCGTTCGCCTCAGGCGAGCGCGATGAGTCGGTGCGGGCGTACGTGATACGTGGCGCAGGCGATCACTTTATGGCCGGCGGCGACGTGAAAGATTTCCAGATGTCGGTCAGCTTGTCGATCACTCCCCCACTGAATGTCATCTACCGGCCGACGGAACGAGCGGCCTGATGAACTCCGCGATGACCGCCAGATTCGTCTTTGCCAGACCGCGCATCGGCCGGGTCAGCATCTTCTCCGCGGCTGCGCGCTCCCAGAAGCGGCGGGCAGCGGCGTACGCCGCTTTCCAGACGACGCCGGCAACGCCGATGGTTCCGATCGACGGCGAGACGGGCGTGAGCTCCGGGTCGCCGATGCCGGCAACCTGCGGCGCGTAGCGCATCGGCAGAAGGTCGTACGCCGGCGCAACCGCGTTCGGCTTGCCCCTTGCGTCGATCATCAGCGAGAGGTTCTCGAAGTGCGTGTCGTCGTTGCCGATCAGCTCGCTGAAGGCGGCGAACGTGCGGATGACGTCGGCCTGGCTTGCCGGCAGGTCGCGGGCCTGTACGCAGCGGTCGGCGAACTGCGACCAGCTGTCCCGGTAGCCGAAGTTCTCATCGTCCCAGGCGCCGGCGGAGATCACCGCGCGGCGCCCGAAGCGGCCGACCCGGTCGAAACGCCGGGACTCCATCATCATCCGGCCATCGGCCCTGAAGAGGCGCGTCGTCGCTGTGGGAAGCCCCTCTTCGGCGAGCGAGGACAGAGCCATGTGCTCGAGCACCAGCAGGTCTGCCATTCGCGTGTGCTCGAGCGCGAATTTCACGATGACGTGGCCGACGTCGGATGTTTCGCAGGTGAACTTCGGCTGCTCGCCGCCGGCGCTCGAGCCTCCGATGGTGTGGCCGAAGTCGCGCGTGCTCGCCGCGTATGCGTTGAGTTTATCGGCGGCGGCGACGACCGCGAGCGTCTTGCGCCCCTCCAGCATCAGCGAGAGGGATTCGTCGCCGAAGATGAGGTTGCCGGGAGCGTCGGGCTCGCTCGTGAAGAGGAAGGCGGCGCGATGGTCGTCGGTCCAGACGTTGAGCTTTGGCGGCAGTCCGAGCTGCTTCGAGAACTGTCGCGCCACATGCCGGCCGAGAAAGCCGGAGGGGCACGCGAAGATCATCGCCGGAGGCAACCCAGCGAAGACCTGGGCACCACCGCGCTCGAGCTCGATCACGGTTTGTCCGCCAATCAGGAGGTTGACGGTCCCGACCCGTTCGACGCTTCCTTCCTCCGTGACCCGATACATGGGCTGGCGCGATGGCACCCGTGGAATCGAACGCGGCAAGCCATAGAGCGGAGTTCGCTGACCTTTGACTCGGAAGAGCAGTGCACCGACTTCATGAATAATTCGAGACAGCGTAGGTTGGCTGATGCTCAGGAGTTGCATCAACGTCCCAGCCGTCTGCGGCCCGGAAGACAAAGCGTGCTGCAAGCGGCCGTTTCGGTCCTGGGATTCAGTCAGAGTGAGGGCAGTCATTCGATTCTTTGAGAATAGTTCATGAATAGTAAGATGAGTATTCTACGAGCATCAAATGCCTCGTGCACTCGCCGCCCTCGGAGTGCCTTCATCGTGTGCCGGCCACAATGCCGGCCATGCGATCCCCTACCTTGATGCTTGCGGTTGCGCTCGCTGTCTGCGCGTGCAGCAGCGTGCCACCGCCCGTACCGGCCGGTCCTGTCACCGCGGATGAGAGAACCGCCGTTGCTTCGGCTCTTACCGTCGAGCGGCAATGGCTCGGCTCGTGGTTCAAGGGCACTCCGGTGGCGATAGCGCAGCGCAACGACGGCGCCGTGACCATCGATGTGCCACGCGAATTCTGTTTCGATCGAGGACAGAGCACGCTGAAGCCGGCACTGGCCGCCGTGCTCGACAAACTGGCCGAAAGCCTGCGCCGGGTGCCGCGGGCCGGCTTGCCGCTGCTCGCAGCGCCCGACGATGTCAAGGGCATCACGCCGCTGGCCTTGCAACGTGCGGCCCGCATCCAGGACCATCTGCGTTCGCGCGGCGTGCCGGCGGTGCGCCTGGGCAAACCTGCGGCCACGACCGTAGCGGCGGTTCAGTTGCGCATGGAAGCCGCGCCGCCCTGACGCCTTACCACTGCATCGGGTTCACGCGGTACAGCTCGGCAAGCTCGGCGTAGACGGCGGGCGCTTCGGCCGCAAGCTCGTTCGGCCGCTCGAAGAAAACCTCCGTCACGACCGCGAAGAACTCGGCCGGATCGCCGCCGCCGTAGCTATCGATCAGCGTCGAGGGCTCGTTGCGCAGCCGCTCGAAGGCCTGCCCCATCACCATCGCCCAGCGATGCCGCAGCGCGCGATTGGGTCGCCACGGCCGACCGTCGGCAGCGCCCGAGTCCTGGTCGACCTGATGCGCGAATTCGTGCAGCGTCACATTGCGACCATCGGCCGGGTCGGCTGCGCCGGCCACGACATCGGCCCACGAGAGGATGACCTGGCCGTGGGTCCACGATTCGCCCGACATCGTCTGCCGCTGCTCGTGCACGACGCCCGCGCCCAAGGGCCGTTCGCGATTGGCGACGAACGAGCCCGGGTAGACAAGAACCTGCCGAAGCCGCGGATAGCAGTCGGCTCGTTGCTGGCCAAGCAACAACAGGCAGGCCTGCGCGGCGATCGTGACGCGAACCTCGCTGGTGATCCTCTGGCCCTGGCAGCCGATGAAAGGCTTCTCGGCGATGAAGACCTGGATCAGGCGCTTGAGCCGAAGCTGCAGCTCAAGCGGCAAGCGCGCGACGATCGGAACGCGGCGGCGCAGGATTCGGCGCCATGCGGCCGGAAACGGCCTGGCCCAATGCCGCGCGCGCCGGCGCTCGGCCCACCAGGGCTGTGCGATCAGGGCAACCACTGCCACGATCGCCGCGCCAACCAATACGAGCATCGGCAACGCAGCACGGAAGGTGGCGAAGGTCATGGCCGGCAGATGAGCCCGCGGCCGACCAATTCAAGCGAGCCAGCCCTGCCGAAATGGAAACTCGCGACTATCCTCACGTGGTGCGAACGGTTCTCTCGATATCGAATCTCTCCAAGACCTACGCCTCGGGCTTCTGTGCATTGAAGAGCATCGACCTGGCCGTTCGGCGGGGCGAGATCTTCGCGCTGCTCGGGCCCAACGGCGCAGGCAAGACGACCCTGATCAGCATCGTCTGCGGCATCGTCAATCCGAGCACGGGTACCGTGCTCGTCGACGGTCACGACATCATCCGCGACTACCGCGCCGCGCGATCCATGATCGGCCTGGTGCCGCAGGAGCTGACCACCGACGCGTTCTCGACGGTGTGGGCGGCGGTGACCCTGAGCCGCGGCCTGTTCGGCAAGCCCGCGAACCCTGCGCACATCGAAAAAGTGCTCAAGGCCTTGTCGCTGTGGGACAAGAAGGACAGCAGGATCATCACCTTGTCGGGCGGCATGAAGCGCCGCCTGCTGATCGCCAAGGCCCTGTCGCACGAGCCGCAGATCCTGTTTCTCGACGAACCGACCGCCGGCGTCGACGTCAACCTCCGGCGCGACATGTGGCAACTGGTTCGAGACCTGCGTGAAACCGGCGTGACCATCATCCTCACCACCCACTACATCGAAGAAGCCCAGGAGATGGCCGACCGCATCGGCGTCATCAACCAGGGCGAGCTGATCCTGGTCGAAGACAAGGCCGAGCTGATGAGGAAGCTCGGCAGGAAGCAGCTCACGCTGCAGTTGCAAGACGCCCTGCGGAGCGTGCCCGCCGCGCTCTCGGCCTATCACCTGGATCTGTCGAACGACGGCGGCGAACTGACCTACACCTACAGCACCGACGACGGCCGCGTCGGCATCGTCGATCTGCTGAAAGACCTGGGCAACGCGGGCATCGGCTACAAGGATTTGCGCACGACGCAGCGTTCGCTCGAGGACATCTTCGTCAGCCTGGTGAGCGAGCGCAAATGAACATCCACGCGATTCGCGCGATCTACGGCTTCGAGATGGCGCGCACCTGGCGCACG
>JAYSMB010000042.1:0-9512 GCA_043725065.1 Burkholderiales bacterium | reverse complement strand
TCGGCGCCGCCACGCCAGGCGGCAAGCATGTCGTCGATGAGGGCCGGCGGATGCTGAAGGTCGGCATCCATCAGCATGACCACCTCGCCGCGGGCGCGGTCGATCCCGGCGGTGAGCGCCGCCTCCTTGCCGAAGTTGCGCGAAAGGGCGACGTAGCGAATGTTGCCTTTGGCGAGCCAGGGCGCGAGGGCGAACTCGGTGTCGTCGCTGCTGCCGTCGTTGACGACGACGATCTCCCACCGCGCGAAGCGGGTTTGCAGCATCTCGCTCAACTGTTGCAGCAGGACGGGCAGGCTCCTGCTTTCGTTGAAGGCGGGAACGACGCAACTGATCGAGGGCGTCGCCGAGGCTCGCGAAGTGGTCAAGGCAGCGTCACCTTCGCGCCGGCCGGCGCGCAGTCGGCGGCCGCGATGCGCCAGAGTGCGATGCGGTTCGATATGACAACGCGCGTCGCGCCGGGCTGCGCCGCGACCGGAGCTTCGTCGCCGATCTTGACCACCGCCCAGAGCGGCGCGGCACCGCAGCGCAAGGCGAAGCCGTGTTCGGCGTCGACGAGCAAGGTGGCCGCCAGCGCAGGGGAAAAAGGTGCCGCCTCGGCAAGCTCGCGGCGCCAGTTGTCGTGCCGCGCGATCTCCGGATCATTCCAGTTGGCGATCACGGGCACCGGCTCGGTCAGACGCGCGTGGAGCGGGATGTCGAACAGATATTCGCCGACGAACACGATCGGGTCGCCGGGCGCGCGCCGGCGCGCCAGCTCGTGCGCCAGGGCGGTGTCGTCGCGGGCATAGGTCAAAAGCGTGTACACGACGGTGATGGCGCAGATGAGCACGGCCAGCACCGCAGTGCCGATGACCGCGTTTCGTGGAGCGCTGGCGCCAGGTCGAAGGCGATGGACGATCGCCTCGGCGGCCAGCGCCGCGATCGGGAACAGGACCGGCATGACATAGCCGATCGGCTTGGATTGCGGAATCGAGAAAAAGGCAAGGACGGTGATGAGCCACGTCCACATCAGCTGTCGCCAGAGCCTCGCCTCCGCGGTTTCGCCGGCGCGTGGCCGGAAGGTCGAACCGAGCAGCCAGAGCGACCAGGGCAAGGTCAGCGCCGGTGCCACCGCGATGAGGAACCACCATGGCTGCACGTTGTTGAAACCGCCAGCCGTGAAGCGCTCGAAGTGCTGGTAGATGAAGAAGAAGTGCGCGAAGCCCGGGTGACGCATCTGCACGCCGATGAACCAGGGCGCGGCGATCGCCAAGAACACGGCGAGCGCCGCCGGCGAGAGCAGCTTCAGAAGGAGCCGAGCCTGCCCCGTGACGATCAGCCACACGAAAACGACGAGTCCCGGCAAGACGATGCCGATCAGCCCCTTCGCGAGCACGCCCAGGGCGGCCGCCGCCCACGCCCCCATCAATGCGGCGAGGTACGGTTTGCCGAGTCGAATCAGGAAAACGGCGTGCGCGATCAACAGGATCGCCACCGCAACGCAGGTGGCCACGAGCAGGTCGAGGTTCGCGAACTGGGCGGCCCCGAAGAAGAACGGCTCGGTCACGAGCACGAGGACGATCCAGCGTGCCGTGCGCTCGCCCACCCAGCGACCGGCGAGTCGATACAGCGCGACCGCGCCGACGGTCGCGGCCAACAGCGAGGCGAACCGCGCCGGTGCTTCGCTTACGCCGAAGATGCGCAGGGAGGCCGCCGTGAGCCAGTAGAAAAGCGGCGGTTTGTGGAAGAACGGCAGGCCGTTCTCGGTCGGCACCAGCCAGTCGCCCGAGCGCAACATTTCCCAGGCGACGCCCACGTAGCGTCCTTCCTCGGGCATCGAAAGCGGCCGCAGGCCGATCGAGAAAGCGAGCCACGCCAAGGCGGCGAGCGCGCCGAAAAGAACGTTCCTGTCGCGCAGGCCGCGTGCCGGCATCACGGCGGGCGTCATCGCAACGACGGACGGCTTGCGCCGCGCAAAGGGTTGGTTCGGGTCTTCGGCGAAGGCATCGTTCATGAGGCGTACGTCAGGCGACGCGACGCGGAAAACGCGTGGCGCGATTGTGCAAGATGTGTGGGCCGGGCGGCGCCATGCCGGCAGCGCCGCCGGCTTCGGCCGGCGTTCAGAAGCTCTTCTTCCAGCCGATCGTCACGCCGCGCGGCAGCACGCCGACCGAGAGCGATGAAGCGCGCGAGTGCGTGTACGCGCCGACCGCCGTGCCGATCAGAAAGCTCGCCAGCACATCGGATTGCCAGTGAGCGCGCACCTTGACCCGGGCCACGGCGTCGTAGAGCGGCAGCAATTCCAGTGCGTAGACGACCGGGTAGTCGCCGCCGTATTCGAGGAGGAAAGGGGTCACGGCGGTCGTGATCTCCATCACCTCGCCGCTCGGAAAACTGTTGTGGCCGTGGCTCTGGAACCAGCGGTTCGGATCGTCGGTCTGAGTCGGGCGTGCGCGGCTGAACGCGAGCTTGAGGCCGACCGCGGTGAAGCTGCCGATCAGCATCGAATCGATCGATTGCCAGGACGTGCGCCCCAACCGTGTGTCGTCGCCTTCCCACAAGGCGCCGGCGAGGATGACGAGCGGCGTCACGTCTTGCAGAATGAGCTGGTTGCGGCGCTTCCAGATGCCGCTGTCGTCGAAGTTCAGGCGGTGGTCGATGCCGAACGGGCCGCCGGCGTGTGCCGCGGTCGCGGCGGCGACCGTCAGCGCTGCGACCGCGATTCGACTCTTGCGCATCGGGAAGGTGTACTCCTTGCAGGCGTCAGCGTCGGGCGTTCGGCCCAAAGCCCACACTCGGGTCGGTGACGATCGCGTCGAGCGGGAAGGCGCGGCCGGCGGCGGCGTCTTCGATCGAGCGCAGCACGAGTGGGCTGCGATGCCGTTCTTGCGACGCGCGCAGCTCGTCGAGCGTCATCCACAAGGTGCGGACGATGCCGGCGTCGAGGCGCAGCTGGGCATCCGGCTCGCCAACGCCGCCGGCGAAGGCGAAGCGCAGATAGGTCACGTCTTCTTTGGTGGCGTCGAGAACGACACGTGCGAGATAGATCCCGACCAGCCGCTCCGGAACGAAGGCGCAAGCGGTTTCCTCGAGCGCCTCGCGAACGACGGCCTCTTGCGGCGATTCACCGGGGTCGAGGTGGCCGGCCGGATTGTTCAACTTCAGGCCGTCCGGCGTCTCTTCCTCGACCAGCAGGTACTCGGTGCGTCCGGCCCGCGTCCGGTTGGCGATCGCCGCGACCGTGACGCTTGGCTTCCAGCGTTCGTTCATGCGGCGATGCTATTCCCCACCGGCCCGCGGGCGGTCTCCAGGACCGCCGCGCTCACAATCCCGCATGGTCGAGGCGTCCCGCGGCACTTTGCGCCAGATCCCCGCTGCGATTTGGGTTCTCGGCGGCGTGAGCATGCTGATGGACATCTCTTCCGAGGTGATTCACAGCCTGCTGCCCCTGTTCATGGTCACGACGTTCGGAGCCAGCGTGGCGGCGGTCGGGCTGATCGAGGGGCTTGCCGAATCGACAGCGCTGGTGTGCAAGGTGTTTTCCGGAACCTTGAGCGACTATCTCGGCAAGCGCAAGGCGCTGGTGGTCGCGGGCTACGCGCTCGGAGCGATCAGCAAACCGCTGTTTGCCGTGGCGTCCAGCCTCGGCGTTGTCGTCACGGCGCGTCTTCTCGATCGCGTCGGCAAAGGGATCCGGGGCGCGCCGCGCGACGCGTTGATCGCCGACATCGCGCCCGCGCACCTGCGCGGAGCCGCATTCGGCTTGCGCCAGTCGCTCGATACGGTCGGCGCGTTCGCGGGACCCTTGATCGCGGTCGCCCTGATGCTGCTGTGGTCCAACGATTTTCGGGCAGTGTTCTGGGTCGCTTCGGTGCCCGCAGTGATGGCAGTGGCGCTGTTGTGGCTGGGCCTGCGCGAACCGCGCCGCCCGAAGCCCGAGGTGCGCGTCAACCCTCTGCGCCGCGAGCAACTGCTTCGGCTTTCCGCCGCGTATTGGTGGGTGGTGGGGCTGGGGCCCTTTTCACGCTCGCGCGGTTCAGCGAAGCGTTCCTCGTCTTGCGAGCGCAACAAGGCGGCCTCTCCCTGGCGCTGATTCCGCTCGTCATGGTGGCGATGAACGTCGTCTATGCAGCGACCGCATATCCGTTCGGCAAGCTGTCCGATACGGCGAGTCATTCGACGCTGCTGTGCGTCGGCCTGGTCGCCCTGGGTGCGGCCGATCTCGTTCTGGCCAGCAGCAGCCAATGGCTACCCGTACTCGTCGGCGTCGCTCTCTGGGGCGTGCACCTCGGCGCCACACAGGGACTGCTTGCCACGATGATCGCCGGCCTGGCGCCGGAAGACTTGCGTGGCACGGCATTCGGCGTATTCAACGTCGTCAGCGGGGCGGCCCTGCTGATTGCCAGTGTTCTGGCCGGGCTGCTCTGGGAAGCCTTCGGCGCGCCGGCCACCTTCCATGTCGGCGCCGCTTTCTGCCTGGTCGCGCTCGGCGTCGTGGCGCTGCGGCCCGTTGCGCCAGCCCCGCCGTGACCCGGCCGCTTTCTTGTAAGCTCGCACCGCCGAGGATCGGGGAGACCAGAACATGTTGATCGGGGTGCCGCGCGAGACCGCGGCCGGCGAGACGCGCGTTGCCGTCACGCCGGAGACGGCGAAGAAGCTGAAGGCGCAGGGCAACACGATTCGCGTCGAGTCCGGCGCCGGTGTTGCCGCGAGCGTGATCGACGCGGCCTACACGGCGGCCGGTGCCGAGATCGTCGACCGCGCTGGTGCTTTCGGCTGCGAACTCGTGCTCAAGGTCCGTTCGCCCGACGCGGGCGAGCTGACGATGATGAAGAGCGGCGCCAACCTGGTCGGCATGCTCAACCCCTTCGAACGGGCCGGGCTCGAGGCGCTGGCCGCTGCGGGCCTGACCAGCTTCGCGCTCGAGGCTGCGCCGCGCACGACCCGGGCCCAGAGCATGGACGTGCTTTCCTCGCAGGCCAATATCGCGGGCTACAAGGCGGTGATGATCGCCGCCGACAAATACCAGCGCTTCTTCCCGATGCTGATGACCGCGGCCGGCACGGTCAAGGCGGCACGCGTCGTGGTGCTCGGTGTCGGCGTCGCCGGGCTGCAGGCGATCGCCACCGCCAAGCGGCTCGGTGCGGTGATCGAGGCGAGCGACGTGCGGCCGAGCGTGAAGGAACAGGTCGAGTCGCTGGGCGCGAAGTTCATCGAGGTCGGCTACGAGACGGCGGAAGAAAAAGCCGCGGCCGAAGGCGTCGGCGGCTACGCGAAGGCGATGCCGCAGAGCTGGCTCGACCGGCAAAAGGTCGAGGTCGCCAAGCGCGTGGCGGCGGCCGACATCGTCGTCTCGACCGCGCTGATCCCCGGCCGCGCCGCGCCGGTGCTGGTCAGCGAAGAGATGGTCAAGAGCATGAAGCCGGGCTCGGTGATCGTCGACCTCGCGGCCGGCAAGGGGCCCGAGGGCAAAGGCGGCAACTGCCCGCTGAGCGTGGCCGACAAGACGGTGGTCGCGTACGGCGTGACGATCGTCGGCGAGACCAATCTCGCCGCGCTGGTGGGCGCCGACGCGTCGTCGCTCTACGCCCGCAACGTGCTCGACTTCCTCAAGCTCGTGCTGAGCAAGGAAGGCAGCTTCTCCGTGCCGATGGACGACGACATCGTCGCCGCCTGCCTGATGACGCAAGGCGGAGAGGTCAAAAGAAAGTAAGCCATGGACATCGTCTCGCACACCGTCATCAACCTCATCATCTTCGTGCTCGCCATCTACGTCGGCTACCACGTCGTCTGGACCGTCACGCCGGCCCTGCATACGCCGCTGATGGCGGTGACCAACGCGATTTCGGCGATCGTCATCGTCGGCGCGATGCTCGCTGCGGCGCTCACCGAAACGACGCTCGGCAAGACGATGGGCGTGCTCGCGGTTGCGCTCGCCGCCGTCAACGTGTTCGGCGGGTTTCTCGTGACGCGGCGAATGCTGGAAATGTTCCGCAAGAAAGAAAAGAAGGCCGTGCCGACGGAGGCCGCGGCGAAATGAGCCTCAACCTCGCCACCCTGCTCTATCTCGTCGCCAGCGTTTGCTTCATCCAGGCGCTGAAAGGCCTGAGCCACCCGACGACGTCGATCCGGGGCAATCTGTTCGGCATGACCGGCATGGCGATCGCCGCGGTCACCACCGGTGCGCTGATCGTCAAGTTGCTGGAGTCCTACGGACTGTCGACCGCGGTCGGACTCGGCTGGGTGCTGCTCGGCCTGGTCGTCGGCGGCGGCTATGGCGCATGGCGCGCGCGGACCGTCGAGATGACGGCGATGCCCGAGCTGGTGGCGTTCTTCCACAGCATGATCGGCTTGGCCGCGGTCTTCATCGCCGTCGCCGCCGCCGCCGAGCCTTACGCATTCGGCATCGTCGCGCGTCCGGCGGCCGGTGGCATGATCGACGCGATTCCGAACGGCAACCGGCTCGAGCTGATCCTGGGCGCCGCGATCGGTGCGATCACCTTCAGCGGCTCGGTGATCGCCTACGGCAAGCTCTCGGGCAAGTACAAGCTGCGCGTCTTCCGCGGCGCTCCGGTCACCTTCAAGGGCCAGCATTGGCTGAACCTCGCGCTCGCCATCGCGATGATCGTCTTCATCGCCGGCTACACGTTCAGCGAGAGCCGCTTCGATTTCTACCTCGTGCTGGCGATCGCCTTTGTGCTGGGCGTACTCATCATCATTCCGATCGGCGGCGCCGACATGCCGGTGGTCGTCTCGATGCTCAACAGCTATTCCGGCTGGGCCGCGGCCGGCATCGGCTTCTCCCTCAACAACGCGATGCTGATCATCGCCGGCTCGCTCGTGGGATCGTCGGGCGCGATTCTGAGCTACATCATGTGCAAGGCGATGAATCGCTCGTTCTTCAACGTCATCCTCGGCGGCTTCGGCGGCGAGGGCGGGCCGGTGGCTGGTGCTGCCGCCGAGCAGCGGCCGGTCAAGAGCGGCAGCGCCGACGACGCGGCCTTCGTGCTCGGCAACGCCGAGACGGTCGTCATCGTCCCCGGCTACGGCCTGGCCGTGGCGCGGGCCCAGCACGCCGTCAAGGAGCTTGCGGCCAAGCTCACGGCCAAGGGCATCAGCGTCAAGTACGCGATCCACCCGGTCGCGGGCCGCATGCCCGGCCACATGAACGTGCTGCTCGCCGAAGCCGAGGTGCCGTACGACCAGGTCTTCGAGATGGAAGACATCAACGGCGAACTCGGCCAGACCGACGTCGCCATCATCCTCGGCGCCAACGACGTGGTGAACCCGGCCGCGCATACCAAAGGCAGCGCGGTCTACGGCATGCCGATCATCGAGGCCTACAAGGCCAAGACGATCATCGTCAACAAGCGTTCGATGGCGGCGGGTTATGCCGGGCTCGACAACGAGCTGTTCTACATGGACAAGACGATGATGGTCTTCGGCGACGCGAAGAAAGTGGTCGAAGAGATGGTCAAGGCGATCGAGTGAGCGAACCGGATCTGGTCGACCAGGCGCGCAGGCCCGGCGACGAACCCGGGCCTTCCCCTTCGCCCGCCGTTGCCGACGACGCCGACGCCGGTCACACGACCGGCATCCTGCCCTGCCAGGAGCTCAAGGCGCTGGTGCTGCGCAAGGACATCTTCGGGCTCGAGCCCATTGCCGAAGACCAGTTCCAGCCCGCCAGCCTCGACCTCAGGCTGGGCCCCAAGGCGTATCGTGTTCGCGCCAGCTTCCTGCCCGGCACCGGCTCGGTCAAGCAGAAGCTCGACGAGTTCGCGATGCACGAGATGGACATCACGAACGGCGCGGTTCTCGAACGCGGCTGCGTGTACATCATTCCGCTGCTCGAAGTTCTCGACCTGCGCCATCGAACGTCGGCGATGGGCAACCCGAAGAGTTCGACCGGCAGGCTCGACATCTTCACCCGCCTCATCACCGACTACGGCACGGCGTTCGACCAGGTGCCCGAGCAGTATTCGGGGCAATTGTTCGCCGAAGTGTCGCCGCGCACCTTCAGCGTGCTGGTGCGCAAGGGCTCGCGGCTCAGCCAGTTGCGCCTCAGGCGCGGCAGGCCTCTGACCAGCGACAACCTGATGCGCCGATTGCAGGAACAGCATCAGCTCGTCGAGGTCAAGGACGAGCCGCCCGGCGCGCGCACGCACGAGATCATGAGCGGCGTTCCGGTCTCGGTCGACCTGGAAGGGCGCCAGTCGGGCGGCGTGATCGGCTATCGGGCCAAGAACCACTCCGGCCTGATCGACATCGACAAGATCGCCCACTACGAAGTGCGCGACTTCTGGGAGCCGGTGCTGGCGCCGGCGCGCGGCGGCCTGATCCTCGACCCGGCCGAGTTCTACATCCTCGCGTCGCGCGAAGCGGTGCGCATTCCGCCGGGCTACGCCGCGGAGATGATTGCCTACGACACGCTCGTCGGCGAGTTCCGCGTCCACTACGCCGGTTTCTTCGACCCCGGCTTCGGCCACTCGGAAGCGGGCGGAGAAGGCTCGCGCGCCGTGCTCGAGGTTCGATCCTATGAGGTGCCGTTCGTCATCGAGCATGGGCAGCTCGTGGGCCGGCTGGCGTATGAGAGGCTCACCTCGACGCCGACCATGCTGTACGGCCAGCGCGCCAATTCGTCGTATCAGGGTCAGGGCATCAAGTTGAGCAAGCACTTCAAGCCCGTGCCGGCCGGCGGAGCGACGAGTACCTGAGCGGCGCAGACTTCGCGGCGCTTGTAATACAATGCGCGCGATCGTATTTTCGGGCCACCGCCATGACCTTGACCGTCCGCCTCGACACCGCCATCGAATCCGCGCTGGATCGCTACTGCGCGGAGCGCGGCGTGACGAAGAGCCTCGTCGTGCAGGAGTCGCTGGCCGCCTATCTGCTCGACGCCGCGTCGGCAAGAGCGAGCGCTTCCGGTGCCGGGGGCGTGAAGGCCGGCGCCGCCGTCAGCGCGAACTACAAGGCCTTTGCCGATGCCGGACTGATCGGGGGCGTTGCGCTGGGCTGTGGCTCCGACAAAGCGGCAGTGCGCGCCCGCATGGCCGAGCATTTTGCGCGGCGCAAGGCTCGCCGGGGCGGTGCATGACCGCACGGTCAGCGCGAAGGGCTCCGAGCAGCCCCACCGCCACGCCACGCGCCGTCCGTCGAACCGCGGCGTTAACGCCGATCCTGGTGGACACCGGCATTCTGGTGGCGATGTTCGATCAGCTCGATGCCCATCACGAAGCCGCCGTGGCCTGGATGCGAAGAGCTGATTCCGCACTTCTTACCGTGGTACCGGTGCTGACCGAGGCTTCGTTTTTCCTTCCGACGCGTTTGCGCGTGGCGCTGGCGGGTCTCGCTGCGAACGGCACGCTCGAGCTTCACCATCCCGACGCCGCGGGCTATGCCCGAATCGCGCAGCTCTTTGCGAAATACGCCGACCGGTCCCCCGACTGGGCCGACCTGGAGCTCGTCTGGCTCGCCGAAACCGCGGGCATCGCCCGCATCGCCACGCTCGACATCGCCGACTTCAGCGTCTACCG
>JAYSMB010000041.1:0-2412 GCA_043725065.1 Burkholderiales bacterium | reverse complement strand
CGCCAGCGGCCCGTAGGTGATGTAGGTGTGGCCGGTGACCCAGCCGATGTCGGCGGTGCACCAGAACACGTCGTCGGGCTTGAGGTCGAAGGTCCACTTGGTGGTCAGCGCCGCGTGCAGCAGGTAGCCGCCGGTCGAGTGCTGCACGCCCTTGGGCTTGCCGGTCGAGCCCGAGGTGTAGAGCAGGAACAGCGGATGCTCGGCGCCCACCCACTCGGGCTCGCAGCTCGCCGGTTCGTTCGCGGTGACTTCGTGCAGCCACTTGTCGCGCGGCGCCTCGAAGTCGACCTTGCCGCCGGTGCGCTTGTAGACGAAGACATCGCGCACCGCATGGTCCGGCCCTGACAGCGCTTCATCGACGACGGCCTTGAGCGGCAGGGCTTTGCCGCCGCGCATCTGCTCGTCGGCGGTGATGACGAGCACGGCGCCGGTACCGGCGATGCGGTCGCGCAGGCTGTGTGCCGAAAAGCCGCCGAACACCACCGAGTGGATCGCGCCGATGCGCGCGCAGGCCTGCATCGCGACCACGCCTTCAACCGACATCGGCATGTAGATCACGACCCGGTCGCCCTTGACGAGGCCACGCGCCTTCAGCGCATTGGCGAGACGGCAGGTGCGTTCGAGCAGATCCTTGTAGGTGACGCGCGCCACCGCGCCGTCGTCGGCCTCGAAGACGATGGCGGTCTTGTCGCCAAGGCCCGCCTCGACGTGCCGGTCGAGGCAGTTGTACGAAGCGTTGAGCGTGCCGTCTTCGAACCACTTGAAGAACGGCGCCTGCTCGGAATTGAGCACTTTGGTGAACGGCGTGCGCCAGGCGAGAAACTCGCGCGCCAGGCGTGCCCAGTAGCTTTCGTGGTCGCGCTCGGCCTCGTCGCAAAGCTTGCGATACGCGTCCATGCCGGAGACCCAGGCATTCTTCACCGCGCGCTCGGGCGGCTCGTAGACGTGGGCCTTGCTCATGGGGAGTCTCCTGGATGTGATATGCCCCTTTTTACCTCATATCGAGCGAGCACAATTTTGTCGCCACGCAACCGGGTCGAACGCACATCACCGCCCCTCGTCCGAAAATGGCGTCTTAGAGAACCGCATCCCTCGATTTTCCCCGGGGCGTTTCTACTTTCCGCATTCGGCCGAGCGGCCCGCCCGTTCGAGATAGGCGATGAGGTCGGCGCGCTCGGCGGCGTCGGCCACACCGTCGTAGGTCATGGCCGTGCCGGGCATCATTTTCAGCGGTCCGGAAAGAAATCGATCGAGCGACTTCTCGTTCCAGACGATTCCAGAACGCTTCATCGCCGGCGAATAGACGAAGCCGGGCACGCTGCCGGCGCGACGCCCGAGCAGACCGCAGTGACGTGGCCCGACCCGATCGTAGGCGAGTGCGTGGCAGGCCATGCAGCGCGCGTAGATCTGTTCGCCGCGAGCGGCGTCTGGCGCGGCGCCCGCCGGCGTCGCGGCGCAGAGCGCCAGCACGCCCACCGTCGCCAGCCGGCGCAGCATCACGACACGTAGGCGGAAGGAACCGGCGTCTCGCCGAGCACCTGGCGCAGGATCGCCCAATGCATCGCTTCGTCGCCGAGGATGCTGGCCGCGGCCTTGGCCAGATCGCGATTGCCGAACAGGGGCACCGCACCGAGATAGGCGCTGACGGCGCCTTGCTCGAGCTTGGCGGCGAACCTGAGCACGTCGGCTTGCGCCTTCAGCTGCTCGACCGGGAAGTTGTACTTCGCCTTCGCGCTCACCGGCTTGCCGCCGAGCTTCTCGACGGTCTTGGCCAACAGATCTGCGTGCTCCTTGTGATGACCCTGGAAGGTCAGCGCGAGATCAAGCGCCGGTTTTTGCAGCAACTTGCTTTCGGCGCCGAGTTGGTAGGCCGCGATCGCCTCGAGCTCCGCGCCGAGCGCGGTGTTGAGGATCTGCGCGTCTGCGGCGCTCGCTTCGCCCGCTTGGGCGGCGAGCGCGTGGTTGCCGGCCAGCAACGCCACCGCGGCGCCGGAAAGCGTGAGGCCGGTTCGGCCGAGAAAGAGGCGGCGTGCCGCCACCGGGGTGGGCATCAACAGGAATGACATGACGATCTCCTTGGGGGATGAATTCACGACCGGGAAGCATCCCGGTCTTCAATGAGCCGGGCCAGTAGGCCGGCGACGATCCGGTCGCAACGCGCGCCGGCGAACGAGAACGCGTCGCCGAGGGCGAGATCGACGTCGCGCGACAAGCCTTCGCGCATCAGGCCGCGCGCACGGAAGAAGCGCGTGCGCACGGTGGCTTCGGGAACCTCGAGCACCGTGGCGACTTCTTCGACGCTCATCTCCTCGACGGCGCGCAACATGAACACGGTGCGAAACGCTTCGGGAAGCATGTCGATGCGCGCCTCGATGAGGCGGCGCACCTGCGAGCGCATCGCCGCCGGCTCGG
>JAYSMB010000040.1:0-7885 GCA_043725065.1 Burkholderiales bacterium | reverse complement strand
AGATCCAGGGCATCAAGGACCTGTGGATCCTTAAGATCGCATTGGGCCGGCCTGAAAAGCAAGCTCACATTGACGAGCCACAGTTGGCCGCGTAACGTGGACCGCACCGCCGCCGGTTGCAACTACCAGTGGGACATCGCCGTAGATTCGCTGGGAATGTTTATGAACAACCGCCAGATCGATGCCGTCAAGCAGCCAGTGCAGCTGCTCCACTGTCACCGTCGGCACCATCATTTCGTCAGGCCAGATGAAGTGGTCTTGCTCGAGCCGTTTCAACAATAGCCAGAAGCCGTTGCGTTCCCATCCAAGAATCTTGACGCGATTGCGCCGGCGGTTGCTAAACACGTACAGGGCTTCGGCAAACGGATTGCGCCCCAACGCTTGTTCGACAAGCGTCGCCAGTCCGTTGATCCCCATACGGAAGTCGACCGCCGGACGGTGCAGGTAGACCGTCAGCGCTTCGTCGAACCCGAACATGACATGCCGCTCAAGATTCGCAGAACCGGCGACAGCTCGTCGAGCCTTGCTTCGCCGAGATCGAACTCCACTCCGTTGGGCAGGCGCACGTGCAAGCGCAGCATCGCAGCTTGCTCTCGAACCGGCTCCGCCTTGGCGGCCTCGATCCGCAACGGCATGAATGAGGCGCCGGCGTCGATCCGTTCCACCGGACCTATCGCCTGTGCGTCGCCGGCGCTTCTCCATCTAGTGATCCACGTCCGGACCAGGTTCGGGTTGACACCGCATTTCATCGCGATCCGAGCCACCGACACGCCGGGTTGCATGCAAGCCCTAACGATCTCCGCCTTTGCCGCTGGGTCATAGTCGCGTCGGCCGTCTCGCTTGTGACCCGTGACCAAGCGGCTCATCAACTCTGGGTCGATTTCTGAGGTCTCTGACATACGTGTCCACGTTGCTCTACGTGGACACGTAGCATCCTCGCTCAGGCCCCCTTTTGGAAGACGCGGTTAAATGACCGCTTACGTTGCTAAAACACTGCAGTCGATTCGGCACCATGCCCGGTGTCGCTCGCAATCGTTGTTGAATTCCGCTCGCAGCTGTTGTTGAACTCAACATCAGCCTCCCGATTAGAGGCTGGTCATCGTCTCACTTCCGCAGCGTTTTACCCCCCGGTTTTGGCCACTCTCCAGCTGCTCCCTCGGCGGCGGCGTGTTGCGCGCAGGACGGGCGAGCCTAGCCGCCGTGCCGTCCGCGCGTGAGGCGCCACTCGGTCCACGCGAGCGCCCCGTAGAGGCCGACGCCCATCACGGCCAGCAGCGTGATCGCGGCGAAGACCCGCACCGTGTCGAAGGTGCCCTGCGCGCTCAGGATGACGTAGCCGAGGCCGCGCTGCGACGCCACGAACTCGCCGACGATGGTGCCGACGAGGGCGAGCGACACGGCCACCTTCATGCCCGCGAGGATCGACGGCATGGCGCCCGGCAGCCGGACCTTGAAGAAGAAGTCCCAGGCCGAACCCTTCAGCACGCGGCCGAGGTCCATCACGTCCTTCGAGACCGCACGCAAGCCGTGGGCCGCGTCGACGATCACTGGGAACACCGCGATCAGGAAGGCGATGGAAATCTTCGGTTCTGCCCCCGTGCCCATCCAGATCACGAAGAGCGGCGCCACCGCCACCTTGGGCACGCTGTTGAAGGCTACGATCAACGGGTAGATGGTGTTCTCGAACCAGGGCGAGCCCACGAGCATGATCGCCACCAGCACCCCGACCACCACGGCGAGCGCAAAGCCGGAGAGCGTGGTCAGCAGCGTGAACCACGCATGGCCGAGGTACCACGACCACTCGGAGCCGAGCTCCATCAGCACCGCGTGTGGGGCCGGCAGCATGATCGGACGCACGTGCAGCGCCGTCACGGCGATTTCCCAGACGATCAGCACGACCGCGATCGAGCCGAACCAGCCGAGCAGCAGTCCCGGTTTGCGCTTCATGAAGCCGGTGCCTCCTCGACCGAACCGCCTTCGTAGATGAGGCCGCGCAAGCGCTCGGCGTAGGCGCCGAAGGCGGCGGTCTCACGGACTGCGAGCCGACGCGGTCGAAGCAAATCGATCTCGACGATGTCGGCGACGCGGCCGGGCCGCGACGAGAGCACGAGCACCCGGTCGGCGAGGAACACCGCCTCGGAGATGCCGTGCGTCACGAAGAGTACCGTGTTGCGCAGCTCGAGCCAGATGCGCTGCAGTTCGACGTTCATCTGGTCGCGCGTCAACGCATCGAGGGCGCCAAAGGGCTCGTCCATCAGCAGCAGGGCCGGGTTGTCGACGAGCGCGCGGCAGATCGCGGCGCGCTGTCGCATGCCGCCTGAAAGCTGGTGCGGATAGCGCTTGGCGAAGTCCGCCAGGCCGGTCATGCGCAGCAGCCGCGCGACGGCTTCGGCGTAGTCGCCGACCTTCTTCTTCGCGAACTCGATCGGCAGCAGCACGTTGCGCTCGATCGTTCGCCATTCAAGCAGCGCGTCGCGCTGGAACACCATGCCGATGCCGTCGGGCGGTCCGTTCACGTCCCGGCCCTGCACCTGCAGGCTGCCGCCGCTAATCGCTTCGAGTCCGGCGATGCAGCGCAGCAAGGTGCTCTTGCCGCAACCGCTCGGCCCGAGGATGCTCAGGAACTCGCCGGGCCGGACCTCGAAGTCGATGTCCTGGAGGGCGATGGTCGCCAGCACTCCGGCATAGACCTTCTGCAGCCCGCGCGCCTGGATCGCATTCATTTCACCTTCACGGGGCGGACCAGACCCGCTTCGTAGTAGTCGCTCGCCGGCTTGCCGCTCTTGATCAACTGCGCGTCGGTCAGCGTCTTGACGCCGAGGACCCAGTCGGCCGGAACGATCACGCCGATCGGCTGGTCGGCCGATCCCGGGGAGGCGAAGAAGGGCTGCAGCGCATCGATCTGGCCGCGCAGCACCTTCTTGTCGAGACGGGCCTGCGGCCGCTGCGCGACGATCGCATCGACGGCCTCGTCTTGGTGGCCGTCGAACACGTAAGCCCAACTGCGCGCGACGATGCTCGCGAACCTGGCGATCGCCTCGCGCTTCGAGGCGAGCTTCGACTCGGTCGCGAACAGGCCGAAGCTCGGCATGTTGAGCTTGTAGTCGGAGAACCGAATCGCGTCCGAGGGGCGGGTCTGCTGCACCGACGGCAGCACGAAGGGAATGGTCGAGAACACCGCATCGGTGCGGCCGGCGGCGTAGGTCCCGACCTTGCCGGCGGCATCGACGTTGATGAGCTCGACGTCGTTGCGGCTCACCCCGCCGGCTGCCAGGAAGGCGTCGATGAACGGCGCCTCGAGCGAGCCCGCGGTGTAGGCCACCTTCTTGCCGCGCAGGTCCTTCGGGCCGGCGATGCCGCTACCCTTCGGCACCAGCAGGCCGACGTCGCTGAGCCGCGCGAAGACCGCCACCGCCTTCACCGGCAGGCCCTTGTCACGCGCGATCATTAGCGACGCAAGGGCGGCATGGCCGACGTCGAACTGGCCGCTGTTGCCGACCAGTTGCAGCGTGCTCACCGAGCCGTTGCCGTCTTCCGTCTGCACGTCGAGGTCGGCGTCCTTGAACCAGCCGTTCTGCTGGGCCAGATGGATCCCGGCGTGCACGCCCCAGGGCGTCCAGTCGAGCCGGACCTTGAGCGGCTCGGGCGTCTGCGCGGCGGCGCCGAGCGGCGCCGTCACGGAGACCAGGACCGCGAGCGATGCCACGACGAGCGCGAGCCGGCGAGGCAAGCCGTGAAGACAATGAGAAGTGGGCGCATGAAGATCCTTGATGGTTGGGGTCAGTGAAAGAGTCGTTTGACGCGGTCCCAGAGCACGCCGAAGAACAGCGCCATCGGGCTCAGCTCCCGCGGGGCCAGTGCCTGACGCTCGTCGGCGGTCAGCGAAGGGTCCATGCGCAGTGCGACGTTGCGCCCGAAGTCGGTGATCATGCGGCGCACGAAATCGCGTACCAGACCGGAACGCGAGAACTGGGCCAGCGGGCCTTGCAGGGCGTACTGCAGGTCGACCGCCACTTCGGCCCGGTCATCGGCGAGCTCGCGCACCACATAGGTGACGTTGCCCGATGCGCGCGAGTTGCTGAGGCTGTCCTGTCCGGCGCCCTTGAGCACGGCGCGTCGGGCCGCGTCGTCGCGCTCGAGGCGTGCGCTGCCGTTGAAGCGGGCCGCCATCGGCCCGAACTTGATCGCGATGTAGCCCTCGACCCGGTCTTCGGAATGGTCGGTGAGTGCGGCCCCCGGCAGACACGCGGCGACGGCGGAGAGATCTGCCATGAAGGCCCAGACCGCATCCGCGCTGTAGGGCAAGGCGAAGCCGCCTTCGACTCGCGACCAGCCTTCCTTGTCGGCACTGCGCTCGGGAACGGTAGCCGGCGCATCGCCAGCCGTGCTGCTGTCCTGCGGCAAGCTCGCGGCGTCGATGCTGAAGGCGGCGAGCGGACCGGAGCGCTTCGGCAGAGCGGTGGCGGGCGCCGCGGACGCGTCTCCGGCTGCACCTGCCACGCCGGCCACGCCCGACGACCCGGCCACGCGTCGCTGCCGCAGCACCGAGCGAATCGCCGCGACGATGCCGACGTAGCCGGTGCACCGGCAGAGGTTGCCGGACAGCTCCTCGCGGATGCGCGCCTCATCGGCGTCCGGCAGACGCAGCACGATGTCGCGGGCCGTCGCGAGCATGCCGGACGTGCAGTAGCCGCACTGGAGCGCATGGTGCGTGGTGAAGGCGGCACGCAACTGGGCCATCGCCGGGTCGCTGTCGTAGCCTTCGATGGTCGTGACATGGGCGCCGTGGCACGCCGCCGCGAAGGTGATGCAGGCGCGCACCGGTTGGTCGTCGAGCAGCACGGTGCACGCACCGCAGACGCCGTGTTCGCAACCCAGGTGAGTGCCGGTGAGCTGGTGGCTCTCGCGCAGGAAGTCGGCCAAGTGGGTGCGGTCGGTGCAGGCGAGCGAACTCGGTCGGCCGTTGACCGTGATGGCGATGGTGTTCATGCTGCAGGCGCCCCGACGAGCTGGAGCAGGCAACGACGGACCACCGCCCGCATCAGCGTGCGGTCGACTTCATCGTGCGAGGGTGACGCTGCGGCGACCGCGGCGGCGATGCGTTCGTCGAAGCCGCCGCTCGCCAACGCGGCGCCGCCGTCGCTCGCGAAGGCGAGCGTCAGTGCCGTCAGAACGCGAGGCGCACCGTCGAGCGCGCCGAGCACGATGCGGCCGGCGCGCTGCGTCGGGTCGAACCACGCGGCGCAACTCGCCTCGGCGAATTCGCCGGTCTTCCGACACGCCTTCTGGTACGCCCAACGGGTTCCATCGCCCTCGCGCGGCACGCTGACGGCCACGATCACTTCGCCTTCCTGCAGCGCGGTGGTGTAGGCGCCGAGCATGAAGTCGTCCATCGACACGGTGCGCCGGCCCGCAGCCGATGCCAATTCGATACGCGCACCCACGGCGCTGCAGACGACGACCCAGTCGGCGGCAGGATCGGCATGCGCGAGGCTGCCGCCCAGGGTGCCTCGGTTGCGGATCGCGCGGTAGGCGATGCCGCGCGCCACCGACTGGAACAAGCTGCCGCGCAGCTCCGGGTGCACGCCGTCCTCGATCTCGGCATGCGTCACCGCCGCGCCGATGCCCACCCGGCCGTCGACGACGCTCACGCCGCGCAGCTCGGGCAGGCGCGACACGTCGAGCACCTTCGCCGGCCGCGTCAGGCGCAGGTTCAGCATCGGCCCGAGCGACTGGCTGCCGCCCATGATCTTGACGCCCTCGCCCGCAGCAGAGGTCGGGACGAGTGCGGCGCAGGCTGCCGGAAGCGCCGTCGCCTGCTCGTAGGCGAAGGCGACCGCCTTCATGCGGGCACCTTCGCGTCGGTCTTCGGCGCGGTCGCTGACGCCATCACCGGTGGGACCGAAGGCAAGCCGGCCGTCGGCACTTCGGCGGCACGCCCGAGCACAGGACCGGTGCCCTTCGCCGCAAGCCCCTTGGCTTCCGCCAGTGCGGCGAGCACGCGACGCGGCGTGAGGGGCGTCTCGAGCAGCTCGACGCCGAAGTCGCGCAGCGCGTCGTTGACGGCGTTGAAGAGCACCGCCGGGGGTGCGATCGCGCCGCCCTCGCCCATGCCCTTGGCCCCGAACTCGGTGTGCGGCGAAGGCGTCTCGAAGTGGTGGATGCGGATGTTCGGGATCTCGGTCGGCCCGGGCAGGATGTAGTCGGCCAGCGTCGACGCGAGCGGCTGGCCGTTGGCGTCGTAGGGCATCTCTTCGAACATCGCCGTACCGATGCCCTGCGCCACGCCGCCGTAGGTCTGCCCTTCGACGACCATCGGGTTGATCATGGTGCCGCAGTCCTCGACCACCACGTAGTCCAGGATCTCGACGTGGCCGGTCTCGGTGTCGACCTCGACCACCGCGGCATGGGTCGCGTACGTGAAGGCTCCGGTGTCGACCGCGGGCCGGAAGCCCATCGTCGTCTCGAGGCCGCCCGGATCGACGTGCGCCGGCAGGCGTTGCGGGTTGATGTACCAGGCGTTGGCGATCTCGCCGATCGCGAGCGAACGCGGCCCGTCGGCGGCATCGGTGTGCAGCGCGCCACCGCCGAGCCTCAGCCGCTCGGCCGGCACCTCGAGCATGTGGGCACCGATCGTCAGCAGCCGCGGCAGCAGCGTCTTGCAGGCGCGCGACACCGCGCCGCCCGCCATCACCAGCGAGCGCGAGGCATACGTGCCCGTCGAGTAAGGGGTGGTCGCGGTGTCGCCATGGATCAGGCGCACGCGGCCCACGTCGATGCCGAGCACTTCGTGCACGATCTGCGCGAAGGTCGTCTCCATGCCCTGACCATGCGAGTGCACGCCGACCCGCACTTCGGCGCCGCCGTCGGGCGTGATGCGGACCGTCGCCGAGTCGAAGCCGGGGATCACCGGCGTTCCCCAGGCCGCGAACACGGTGGTGCCGTGCGCCGATTGCTCGGTGTAGGTCGCGATGCCGAAGCCGAGCCTGCGCGCACCGCCGGCAGCCGCCATCGCGCGCTGTCGCTCCCGAATGTTCTCGAAGCCGATCATCTCGACGGCCTTGCGCACGCTCGCCGGGTAGTCGCCGCTGTCGAAATGCTTGTTGGCGACGTTGACGAACGGCATCGAAGACGGCTGCACCAGATTGTCGATGCGCACCTCCCACGGCTCCCGACCGACTTCGCGCGCGATCGCATCGATCAGCAGCTCGAGCGCGAAGCACACGCCGGTGCGCGCGACGCCTCGGTACGGAACGAAGCCGGGTTTGTTGGTCGCGACGGCACGGGTCACGCAGCGATAGCCCATGAAGTCGTACGGGCCGGGCAGGTTGCCCACGGCCTGGCCCGGCTCGAGGCCGATCGTGAAGGGCCAGACCGAATAGGCGCCGCCGTCGATCGTGATCTGCGCGTCGAGCGCCAGCAGCCGGCCGCGCTCGTCGGCGTAACCGGTGATCCGGTAGTGGTGCTCGCGTGAATTGGCGCCGGCGGTGAGGTGCTCGCGGCGGTCCTCGATGAAGCGGAACGGCCGCTTGTACGTCAGGGCGAGCCACGCCACGCAGACCTCTTCCTGCTGCATCACGCACTTGTAGCCGAAGGCACCGCCGACATCGGGCGAGATGACGCGCACGCGCTCCTGGTCGAGGCCGAGGCAGATCGAGATGCCGGTGCGGATCAGGTGCGGAACCTGGGTCGCGCTGCAGACGACGAGCTGGTCCTGCTGGTGGTCCCACCAGGCCATCACCGCCTTGCCTTCCATCGGCACCATGCACTGGCGGGCCAGGTCGATCTTCCGGCTGACGACCACGCTCGCCTGCGCACTCAAGTCGTCGAAGCCCTTGTCGGCGCGCAAGGTCACGAACACGCTGTCGTCCCAGTGGTCGTGCAG
>JAYSMB010000039.1:0-2566 GCA_043725065.1 Burkholderiales bacterium | reverse complement strand
TACGAGGACCAGGGCGTCGCGACGCTCGAGGACGGCCTCTATGCGCGCGAGCCCGACCTGAAGGATGCGGCCTATGTCGCCAAGCTCGCCAAGTTCGTCAAGGCGACGGTCAAGGGCTGGGAATACGCGCTGAAAAACCAGGACGAAGCCGTGAAGATCGTGCTCGCCGCCGACACCTCGGGCGGCTCGACCGCCGCGGTGCAGAAGCGCCAGCTCGAGAACGTCGCCAAGCTCATCACCAACACCGACAAGATGGGCCGGCTCGATCCGGCCGCGTACCAGCGCACGGTGAAGGTGCTGCTCGCCGGCGGCAGCGACCCGGTCATCAAGAAGGACCCGGGCACGGCGGCGTGGACGCACGCGGTGTGGGACAAGGCGATGGCGAAGTAGAGAGCGTCTTGCAGCGGAGGGCGGCGTGAGCGCGGCCGCCCTCCGACGCGAGGGCGTCGCGTCGTCTTACTTCTTGCCTGCTCAGGCGGTCGTCCGGATCGCTTTCGATCGGCTATGCTTGCGCCGAGCAATACCTCTTGTTACATGTAACGGGATCACGTTGTCGGCGGCTTGCCAAGCGAAGAAAGGGGACCCCATGAACGACGGCGCGACGGTACGCGAGTACCAGGAATCGAAGATCGAAGACGAGCCCATCCTCGGCACCGTTCTGGCCATGCCGGACGGACGCGTCCAGCAGCTGACCTGGCTGGAAAGAGTGCTGGTGGCGCTTCGCCTCACGAACGCCAAGCTGCTCGAAGCGCGCTACTTCAAGCCAGCCAACTCCTGAGTCTCGTCGACGGCGGTTCGTCCGCCCTCGTTTTCGTGTCGAACCCGGTCACCGCACCGGCGCGGCAAAACGTCTGTCCCATATGCGGCGGCCCCAATGGCTGCGCCATGGCCGACGCCACCGGTTCTGTCACCACCTGCTGGTGCGTCGACGCTTCCTTCCCTCCCGATCTGCTCGCCCGCGTGCCCGAGGCGCGTCGCGGACTGACCTGCATCTGCGCCGCCTGCGCAGCGAGCGCGCCGGGGCCGGCGTGATACGCATCGAGCCGCCCGACGTCTACGTCACCGACACCGGCACGGCGAAAGGTCGCGGCGCGTTCGCGGCGCGACCCTTTCGCGCCGGCGAGCTCGTCGAAGCCTGCCCGGTCGTGCCCTTCGATCTCGGCAAAGGGCACTTGCCGCAGGGCATCGAGCGGATCATGTTCGGCTGGGGCTATCTCGTCGGCGACCCTGGGCCGCAGGCGATCGTTCTCGGCTACGGCAGCGTCTACAACCACGACAACCCCGCCAACATGCGCTACCAGGCCGACGCCGGCGAGCAGGTGCTGCGCTTCCTGGCGGTGCGCGACATCGACGTCGACGAGGAGCTGACCGTCAATTACAACGCGCACGGCGGCGGCGCCGAATGGGCCGACGACGCCTGGTTCAGGCGGATGAAGATCGAGCCGATCGTCGGCTCTTAGCGCGGCGTACATCGCGCCGCCTTGATGCGCGAAGAACTGCATGTCCATCGACGCCGATCGATTCGCCGGCTGCCTGCTCGGCCTGGCACTACGAGGCGCGCGAGCACACGTCGAGGGTGTGGCAGCGGGCTTGCATCGCCACGCGCAGCTCAGCCCTTCAGCCAGGCCGCCAGGTCGGCCTTGAGCTTCACCAAGTCGGCTTCGCGCGTGTACATCATGTGCCCGGCGTCGTAGTAGTGGTGCTCGATCCGGTTCAACACCTCGGCCGGCGCATCGAGCTGGGCCAGCGACCAGTTGCTCGCCGAATACGGCGTGCCCAGGTCGTAGTGGCCGCTCGCGACCAGCACGCGCAGGTGCGGGTTGCGGCGCAGTGCGCGTGCCAGGTCGCCGCTGGTGCTCGCATAGCCGTTGCCCTTGGCATCGCCGCGGTTCCAGTTCCACTGCTTGTGCACTTCCATCGACAGGATCTCGTAGCGCTGCGTCGTCACCATGCCGAGCTCGTGCCCCATGTAGCCGAGCGCGGCCATCGTGTAGGGCGCCTCGATCGCCTCGATGCCGGGATCGAATTCCCAGTCGCGGGTCCGGCTCGCCGCCATCGGGCCGGTGACCCGCGCGTCGAGCCGGCCGACGATCTTGCCCTCGTCGCGCAGCAGCTCGAAGAAGAAGTCCTGGTCACGCACGCGCAGGTTCTTCTCGGCGACGAAGGCGGGCGAGAGGCCGGTCAGCTCGCCGACGCGCCGGGCGATGCGGTCGCGCGCCTTGCCTTCGAGCTGCGCGCCGCGGTGCAGGGCGCGCAGGTAGTCTTCCTCGACGAAGGCCTCGGCCGCCTCGCGCGCCGCGGCAGGCGATGCCGCGGCCGGGCCCTTGAGCTTGCCGTGGTACTGCGCGACGCAGGCGAATGCCGGCAGGAAGAGGGCGAACGGCAGGTCGTTGCGTGGCGCGAAGACGATGCTCTGCAGGTCCATCGCACACGACACCAGGATCAGGCCCGAGAGCGCCACGCCGAGGCTTTGCAGCCGGTCGGCGAGCGCCGCGCCGCGCGTCGTGCCGTAGCTCTCGCCGGCCAGGTAGACGGGCGAGCCCCAGCGCTTGTGCCGGCCGAGCCA
>JAYSMB010000038.1:0-6816 GCA_043725065.1 Burkholderiales bacterium | reverse complement strand
CGATTCCGGCCGAAGTCGAAGACTGCCGGCGCCGCATCGAATCGCTCGAGATCGAATCGGGGATCATCGAGCGCGAGTCGGCGGTCGGCGTCGACATCGGCACGCGTCGCATCGACGTCGACGAGAAGCTCGCGCACGAACGCGCTCGCCTGGTCGGCCTCGAGAAGCGCTGGCAGGACGAGAAGGTCATCGTCGACAAGGTGCTCGCGTTGCGCGCGCAGCTGCGCGGCGACGACAAGCCGGTCGACCGCCCGGCGATCGGCGAAGGCGGCGATGTCGTCACGCCGACCGGCGCCACACCCGAGGCGGCAGAGCCGATCGATCGCGAGAAGGTGCTGGCCGAGTTGCGCGGCGAGCAGGCCAAGCTCGAAACGCTGCAAGGCGAGAAGCCGCTGATCATGCCGTCGGTCGACGCCCAGGCCGTCGCCAGCGTCGTCGCCGACTGGACCGGCATTCCGGTCGGCCGCATGGTGAAGAACGAGCTGCAAGCCATCCTCAAGCTCGGCGAGGCACTCGGCAAGCGCGTGATCGGCCAGCAGCATGGCCTCGACATGATCGCGCGCCGGATCCAGACCTCGCGCGCGCGGCTCGACAACCCGAACAAGCCGATCGGCGTCTTCATGCTGTGCGGCACCTCCGGCGTCGGCAAGACCGAGACCGCGCTCGCGCTGGCCGAGGCGCTCTATGGCGGCGAGCAGAACATCATCACGATCAACATGAGCGAGTTCCAGGAGGCGCACACCGTCTCCTCGCTCAAAGGCGCGCCGCCCGGCTACGTCGGCTATGGCGAAGGCGGCATCCTGACCGAGGCGGTGCGACGCCGTCCCTACAGCGTGGTGTTGCTCGATGAGGTGGAAAAAGCCCACCCCGACGTGCATGAGCTGTTCTTCCAGGTCTTCGACAAAGGCCGCATGGAAGACGGCGAAGGCCGGATGATCGATTTCAAGAACACGATCATCCTGCTGACCAGCAACGCCGGCTCCGAGCTGATCATGAACATGTGCAAGGACCCGGAACTGCTGCCCGATCCGGATTCGCTGGCCACCGCGATGACCGAACCGCTGCGGAAGATCTTCCCGCCGGCGCTGCTCGGGCGTCTTGTCGTGATTCCGTACTACCCGCTCTCGGACGACATGCTCGGCCAGATCGTGCGTCTGCAGCTCAATCGCATCAAGCGGCGGGTCGCCGAGAACCACAAGATCCCGTTCGAGTACAGCGACGACGCGGTCAAGCTGATCGTCAAGCGCTGCAACAACGCGGAGTCGGGCGGGCGGATCATCGATTCGATACTCACCAACACCGTGCTGCCCAAGGTTTCGATCGAGTACCTGTCGCGCGCGGCAGAGGGCGGCGAACTCA
Source organism: Burkholderiales bacterium (assembly GCA_043725065.1). GTDB lineage: Bacteria > Pseudomonadota > Gammaproteobacteria > Burkholderiales > Burkholderiaceae_C > Schlegelella_A. Next base: position 5,457 of record JAYSMB010000038.1, on the reverse strand, counting down.
AGGCGGTGCGCCTCGGCGTTGCCGAAGACGACTTCACTTACGCCTTCGAATAGGGCGCATTCAAGGGAGACGAGGTCATGGGACTGCCAGGGATCAGCGACGCCGACGAAGTTCTGAAGATCAAGACCAAGAAGGGCGACTTCCTGGTGCTGGGAATGACTGGACACGAGCATCTCGGCCAGATGTTCGAGTACCAGATCGAGCTCGCCGGCGGGCTCAGCATGCTCAACAAGCCGATCAAGGTCGATCTGCACGATCTTGCCGGGACCATTGCCACATTGACGATGGCGGCCAAGGAGGACAAGCGCTATTTCAACGGCTACGTCACGCGGATCAATCGCGGCGAAAGACGCGGGCGCTACGAAACCTACACGATGACGCTGCAGCCGTGGCTGTGGTTCCTGACGCGCACGAAGACGAGTCGCGTGTTCCAGGAAAAGAGCGTCAAGGACATCATCACAGAGGTATTCGGCGACTACGCGGGCGTCGAGTCCGACTGGCGGCTCGTCTCTGCGTCGATGTACCCGAAGCTCGACTACTGCGTCCAGCACAACGAGACCGACTTCGACTTCGTCAGCCGCCTGATGGAAGAGGTCGGCATCTACTATTTCTTCGAGCACGACGACGGCAGCCACAAGATGGTGCTGATCGATTCGATGGCCAAGCACAAGAGCCGTGGCGACAGTTCGGCGATCTCGTGGTCGACTTCGATGCAGAGCGGAGCCACCATCACCACCTGGCACGTCCAGGAAGAAGCGCGTGCCGCCAAGGCGATCGTCTCCGAGTACGATTACCTCGCGCCGACGACCAAGATCGAAGGAACCAAGCTCAACAGCAAGGCGCCTGAAAAGCTCGGCAAGATGGAATGGTTCGAGCACCCCGCGCTGGTCGTGCAGAACAGTGCCAAGCCCGACGCCCAGCCGGCGACGACTCCGGCTTCCGATCGCGCCGGCGTGCGCATGGAGGAGCTGGCCTCGCTCTACGCATCGGCCGCGGGCCGGACCAACGCTCGCGACCTCGGTGTCGGCATGACGTTCAAGATCGACTCGGTTCCCGAGCCGAGCGACGACGACAACGGCAACTACCTGATGGTGAGCGCGCTGTACACCCTCGATTTCGCCGATCACGAAGCGATCGACGACCTGAAGGATTCGCGCCGGCGCGAGGGCTACCGCTGCGACTTCATCGCCATGAGCATGAGCTCGCCGAATCAGTACCGTTCGCCGCGGATCACGCTCAAGCCCGTCATCGCCGGCCCGCAGACGGCGCTTGTCGTCGGCGCTTCGGGCAACGAGGTCGAGACCGACAAGCACGGCCGGATCAAGATCAAGTTCTACTGGGACCGCGACCCCAAGAAGGACCAGACGAGTTCATGCTGGGTCCGCGTCGTCCAGCCATGGGCCGGCAAGAAGTACGGCATGTTCGCGCTGCCGCGGGTCGGTCACGAAGTCGTCGTCCAGTTCCTTGACGGCGACCCGGACCGCCCGCTGGTCACCGGCTCGGTCTACAACAACGACAACATGGTCGCCTGGAAGATGCCTGACCAGGCCACGGTGAGCGGGCTCAAGACCCAGAGCAGCAAAGAGGGTACCGACAAGCTCGCCAACGAGCTGCGCTTCGACGACAAGAAGGGCGGCGAATACATCTGGTTCCACGCCGAGAAGGATTTCCATCGCCTGGTCGAGCACGACGCCTTCGACTGGTTCGGCAACAACGAGTCGGTGAAAGTCGTGATGACGCGCAAGGAAGTGATCGGCGAGAACTGGTTCATGGACATCACCAAGGACGTGATGCACAACGTGGGCAAGGACCTGCACGTCAAGGTCGCCGGCGACATTTTCTACACTGGTGGTGCCACCTACCAGATGAAGCTGGAGAAGGACCTGAACGCCAAGGCCGGCGGCGACCTCGGCCTCGACATCGACGGCAAGACGCAGATCAAGACGAAGGGCGACATCGTGCTCGAGTCGAGCAGCGGCAAGCTCTCGTTGAAGGCGGGAAGCTCCGGTGACCTGCTGGCGGAGGGCATGACGATCAAGATCAAGGGCGCGACCACCGTCGCCATCGAAGGCGGCACGCAAGTCTCGCTCAAGGCCGGCGGCTCGTTCGTCGACATCGGCCCTTCGGGCGTGACCATCGTCGGCTCGATGGTCATGATCAACTCCGGCGGCGCGGCGGGATCGGCGGGTCCGGCGCTCGCGGCGAGCCCGGCGGCGCCGACCGAGGCGAAGAAGGAAGACTCGATCACGGCCGCGAAAAAGACCGACTACAACAAGACCTTCGACGATCCGATGGCCGACGACATGGGCGGCTCGGGTCCGGCGAAAGAGAGCTGATCCGGTGTTCTTGTCCGCTGCTCGATGAGCACCGCATTTTCCGCCGCCCAGTTGCGTGCCTCGCTCTGGGCACGGCAAGGCGCGCGCATCCATGCGGTGATCGACGGCCTTATCGTTCCGGGCATCGGCGACAAGCTCAAGACGGCGGATGTCGCGGGCTGGGATTGCTTGCAACGCGGCGCGCTGAGCGCCGAGGTCGCGCAGCGCGCCGCCTATCTTGCCGAGCTCAAGGAGGATTCGCCCTTCAGTGAATGGCTGTTCGGCGAGGCGACGGCGACCTATCCGGGTTGGGGCCTGCTCACCATCTCGACGCGGCCCATGCTCGCGGTGCGTGAGCACTGCCGTGCGATCGGCGAGGTGACGACTCCCGACGGCGAGCGACGCGCCTGGCGCTGGTACGACCCGGAGGTGTTGCGCACCGCCTTGCCGACGCTGCTGGCCGGCCAGCTCGACGAAGTGTTCGCGCTGGACCAGGCGATCGTTCTTCCGGCTGTCGACGCGTGGACCTGGCTGGCGATGGAAAACGGCGTGCTTTCGACCGACATCCGGCCTTTGATGGCCGCTCCGCGCTGAAGGCCGCATGCTGCGCCTGACCTGGGAACAGTTCGATCTGCTCGAACAGCTCACGTTGAAGCGCCATGCGGCGAGCATCAGCGGCGTGCTGGCCGAGACCTGGCCCGCGTTGACCGAGCGCTTGCAGGACAGGTGGCCCGCTTTCGTCGAGGCCGCGGTGCTGCAGGGCCGTAAGTCCGGGCTGCGCGACGCGCGCGATCTGGCCCGCTATGCGAGCCTGTGGTGCATCTGGGGCCCGGCTTTCGACGGCAAGCCCGCGTTCGCCTGGGCTGCCGAGATCCTCACCGATCCGCGGCGCGGGTCGGCGCTCAAGCTTCATCAGCTCGCGCATCGCACGCGCGAGGAGTTGCAGCATCGCCAGGCCGCCATGGGCGCTGCCGCCCCTGCCGCCGGCGCTGCCGCGCCGCTCACGACGGCACAGTTCGAGGCGGCGTTCGCAGGCGTCGATGCAAAGATCAGCAAGCTTGCCGCGGCGCGCGCGGTGTTCCCGTCGGCCGAAGCGCCGGTGGTGATCAAGGCCTGCGATATCGGCTCGATCGACATGATGGTCGCCGAGGCGGAGAACCTGCAGGAGTATCGGTACGCGGCCAACGGTTGGCATCGCGTCGCCACGGCGAAGATTGCCGATCCGCCCGTCAAGTGGACAAGCGCGCCCGAGGCACCGGTCGAGCTTGCCGTCGCCAGCCATGCCTTGCGCCGAGGCGCCCCGGCCCGTCTGAACCTGCTCATGGATACGGTTGCCGTGTGCGACCCCAAGGTCCATCCGGAAGTCATTCACGTCGGGGCCGAGGGGCGGCTCGCCTGGAAGGGGCGTGATACCGCGCGTCTGAGCTTGGCGCTCTACGCGCCCACCCCGCTTCCGCTTGAGCCTAAAGCGGCCCCGCCCGGTATCGCTGAGCCAGCGCCGTTCGATCCACAGACCGTGCAGATTGCCAGTTGCGGTCTGCGCGATGCGGGCGCACCGTTCGGCGTCGTCGCATTGAAGGTCCACGTCTACCCGGCCACGCAGTGGTTGACCGAGGTGCGTCATCCGGCCTGGCAGGCGATGCTCTGGCCCGCCCCGGCACCGGCCGAGGCAGCAGTGCCGGGGGTGACCTGCAGTCTCGAGAAGGACGGTGCTCCGGACGATGCGAGCGCCTGGCAGCGCGCCTGGGTCGGCCTGCACACCGCGTTCCGCTCGGGACTGGAGCGCCTGTATAACGAATGGGCCCGCGTCCTCGACGCCCAGGCGACGCGGCTCGAGGTCGAGGCGTCACCGCTGGTCGGCCAGGCCGGTCTCACCTGGGGTTGGCGGCGAACCTCGGCCTCGACCGTCGTGATGCGAACCGAAGGCGCGCTCGATCTGCTCGCGCTCTCGATCGAGCTGCGTCTTTCCGGCGAGCTGGTCGACGGCACGGCGCGGTCGCGAATCCGCATCCACTGCAAAGGCCGCAGCGAAATTCGCATGACGATCGCCCAACTCGGCGATCAGGCAGCCGAAGGGCAAAGCCTGAAAGCGGCGCTGCGCACATGGCGCTTTCCCTTCACGCTCGAGATCGAACCCTTGGCGGGCGTGGAGCCGGCCACGCTCAGCGCCGCCGCGGTGCCGATGCCGATCACTGGCGCGCTCGTCGGCGAATGCGGTCTTCGCGTCCGCGCCGATGGCGGCGGGCAGCAATGGTTCTTCGGGTTGCGCAGCGAGCCGGTGACGGTGGTCACCGAAATTTCCGACCCGGTGCTCGGCGGCGCGCGCCAGACGCGAAAAGTCTTCCCGGCAATGACGCTGGTCGAGTGGAGCGCCGGGTGATGCCGCACCCGATGGCGCCTCACTTCGTTCGCTGCCGTCCCGGGGGTCGGTCATCGCCCTCGGGGCGGCTCGGAGGGCACTGATATGGCCATGGATCGCCTGCTCATGCTTGAGCTCGCCGCCGGCGGCTGTGCTGTCGAGGCGCAGCTGAACGGCATGCCGCTGGCGGCGCTCGGTCCGGTGGGCGGCAGCGTCAGTCTTGCGGTCCACGAGTACACGCTCGCCGGTCGCAATCAGCTCTCGCTCGTCATCGGTCCGGCTGCGCCGGGCGCGACGGCACCGAGCCAGCCGCGGGTTGCGATCGGGCCGACCTGGGCGCGGGCGCGGCTCGTGCTGGTTCGCCACGGCCAATCGCCCGCCGATCCCGGTGCGCGCGAGCTCGGCGTGGCCGAGTGGGCGACCGCCGAAGGCAAGGCCTACGACGCGCCATCGGCGCACAACCGCGATGTTGATCTGCCGGTGAACTTCCCGCGCTGGCGCTGGCTCGATGCGCCGCCGATCGGCGTGACCGTGCCGGTGCAGCGGGCCATCCTCGAATTCCTGCAACAGCTCGCGGTCGAACTCGGGCGCGGCAATCCCGATCCCTTGATCGCGGCCTCGAAGCTGCGCTTCGACGAGCTCGCGCTTGCGTATCAAACCGACACGAACCTGGAGGTGCGGCGCTTTCGCGATCAAGTGCAGCGGCTGTATGCTGCGAAAGCGTTGAAGGTGATGCCGCCGGTCGCTGCCGAACTTGTGCTGCGGCCGCTCGTGGAGAGTCGC
>JAYSMB010000037.1:0-2526 GCA_043725065.1 Burkholderiales bacterium | reverse complement strand
CCGCCCGCGCCGCCCAGCAGGTGGCCGGTCATCGACTTGGTCGAACTGACCACGAGCTTGTCCTTCGCGTGCGCGCCGAATGCCAGCTTGATCGCGTTGGTCTCGTTCAGGTCGCCCAGCGGCGTCGAGGTGCCGTGCGCGCTCAGGTACTGCACCTGGTCGGGGTTCAGCCCGGCGCTGCGCAGCGCCGCCTTCATCGAGCGCTTCGGGCCGTCGACATCGGGCGCGGTCATGTGGTACGCGTCGGCACCCATGCCGAAGCCGATGACCTCGGCGTAGATCTTCGCGCCGCGCGCCTTCGCGTGCTCGTATTCCTCGAGCACCAGCACGCCGGCGCCTTCGCCGAGCACGAAGCCGTCGCGGTCCTTGTCCCACGGGCGCGACGCGGTGGCTGGGTCGTCGTTGCGGGTCGACAGCGCACGCGCCGCGATGAAGCCGCCCACGCCCAGCGGCGACACGGTCGACTCGGCCCCGCCGGCCACCATCGCATCGGCGTCGCCGTGCTCGATCAGGCGTGCCGCCATGCCGATGCTGTGCAGCCCGGTCGTGCAGGCGGTGACGATCGCGAGGTTCGGACCCTTGAAGCCGTAGCGGATCGACACGTGGCCCGAGATCATGTTGATGATCGAGGCCGGCACGAAGAACGGCGTGATGCGCCGCGGGCCCTTCGCCATCAGTTCGGCGTGCGTCTCCTCGATCAGAGGCAGCCCGCCGATGCCCGAGCCCACCAGCACGCCGATGCGCTCGGCCTGCTCCTCGCTGAGTTCGTTGCCGGTGGCGAGGCCCGAATCCTTCACCGCCTGGATCGATGCCGCCAGGCCGTAGTGGATGAAGGTGTCCATGTGGCGGGCGTCCTTGGCCGGGAAGTAATCCTCGCCCTGGAAGCCCTTCACCTCGCCGGCGAACTTGCACGCAAAGTTCGACGCGTCGAACTTGGTGATGTTGGCGATGCCGGAGCGCCCGGCGATGATGTTGGCCCAGCCCTCCTCCACCGTGTTGCCCACGGGACTGATGAGGCCCAGACCGGTCACGACGACACGACGTTTGCTCACGGACTTCTGCGCGGCTGGATGCGGGACGGCCAAGCCGCTTACGCGGCCTTCTGGTGCTTCACGGCGTAATCGATCGCCAGTTGCACCGTGGTGATCTTCTCGGCCTCTTCATCGGGGATCTCGATGCCGAACTCGTCTTCGAGCGCCATCACCAGTTCCACGGTGTCGAGCGAATCGGCGCCGAGGTCGGCGACGAAGGCCTTGTCGTTGATGACGTCGGCCTCGGGAACACCGAGTTGTTCGGCGATTATTTTCTTGACACGTGCTTCGATATCGCTCATGACTCCTCCGGGAGTGTTTACAGAAACAGCCCGCGATTCTACGGCCTGATGGAGCCCCTCGGCCGCCGGGTACGTCGGCCGAGCCCCCGAGGGGATGCGGGCCCGCTTGGGAGCGGCCCGGCGCTGGGCCCGAAGGCGGCGATCGCGGAAGTGACAGGCTGCGCGCAGCCCCCTAATTCATAAACATGCCGCCGTTGACATGCAGCTCGCTGCCGGTGATGTAGCCGGCCTGCGGCGACGCGAGGAACGCGACCGCGTGCGCGATGTCGCTGGCGTGGCCGAGCCGGCCGAGCGGTATCTGCGCCATCAGCGCGGTCGTCTGCGCCTCGCTCAGCGCCTTCGTCATGTCGGTCTCGATGAAGCCGGGCGCGACGCAGTTGACGGTGACGCCGCGGCTGCCGAGTTCGCGCGCCAGCGAACGCGCCATGCCGGCCACACCGGCCTTGGCGGCGGCGTAGTTCGCCTGCCCCGCATTGCCGCTCGCACCGACGACCGAGGTGATGTTGATGATGCGGCCGTAGCGCTGCTTCATCATCGGCCGCGTGACCGCGCGGCTGACGCGGAACACCGCCTTCAGGTTGGTGTCGAGCACCGCGTCCCAGTCGTCGTCCTTCATGCGCATCGACAGCATGTCGCGCGTGATGCCGGCGTTGTTGACGACGACGTGCAACGCACCGTGCTCCTTGACGATCGCGTCGATGGCGGCATCGACGCCGGCGCCGTCGTTGACGTTCAGCACCAGGCCCTTGCTGCCTGCGAACGCCGCCAGCGCCTCGCCGATCGCCGCCGCGCCGGCCTCGGTGGTGGCGGTGCCGATCACCTTCATGCCGTGCTTCGCGAGCTCCAGTGCGATCGCCCGCCCGATCCCGCGCGAGGCGCCGGTAACGAGCGCGACCTGCCCGGCCATCTGAATCTCGGTGGTCATGCGAGCAAGCCCTTCACGTCCGCCAGCGACGACGGATCGAGCAGCCCGGCACTGACCGCGTCCGCATCGATGCGCTTGACCATGCCGGCCAGCACCTTGCCCGGCCCGCACTCGACGATGTGCGTGACGCCGCGGGCGCGGATCGCCTGCACCGTCTCGACCCAGCGCACCGGGCCGAAGGCCTGGCGGTAAAGCGCGTCGCGGATCGCTGCCGGTTCGGTCTCGATCGCGACGTCGACGTTGTTGATCACGGGGATCGCCGGCGCGG
>JAYSMB010000036.1:0-10255 GCA_043725065.1 Burkholderiales bacterium | reverse complement strand
AGCACCGAAAGCGCCGTCAGGTCGATGCCCACCGCCGAGAGCGCGAACATCAGGCCGACGAAGAGCAGCTCCGTGCGCACCAGCGTCGCGGCGATCTTGCGCAGCGAGATGTCGTGGCCGCTCGCGTTGAGCAGAAGCTTTCTTTCCAGCGCCGCCGAGATCCACAACGCGAGCACCAGGACGACGCCGGCGGTGATCGTGCCCTCGACGACGTTGCGCAAGGTCATCTGCGCTGAACCGATCTTCCAGTGCACGTCGTCCATCGCGTCGAGCACCAGCGGCAGGACGCCGGTGACCCAGAGCACGACGGCGATCCAGGCCAGCCACGAAATGCTGCGCTCCACCGTACGCACCCAGGCAACGCCCGGAAACGTCCGGCCAAGCACCCGCACGCTGAAGCGGATGGCGACCAGCGAGACGAGGACCGGGATCGCGACCCGGAACACCGCCGGCTTGATCGTCGCCTCGAGCCCGACGCGCGCCGCGAATGCGAAGGCGAGCGCGAGGATCGGGAACAGCACGCCGTCGAAGACCTTCTCGCCGAACAGGATCGAGCCCACCGGCGGCGTGCGCCCGCGCACCAGGCGCACGACGGCCCAGGCGGCGATCAGGCAGACCGCCAGCAAGGCCAGTTCGGCCGCGGCGCCGGGTCGGGTCAGCGAGAGCGCGAGCTCGTCGAGCTCCTTGACGTCGAACGAGCGCACCATCAGCGGCAGCCTCCGCGGCGCGGCTTGCGCATCTGAACGCTCGTCTCGCCGCTCACACGCCGGCGAGCACGCGCAGGTGCGCGGCGACGCTGCGCGCAAGCGCGCCGAGGTTGTAGCCGCCTTCGAGGCAGGAAACGATCCGGCCCCCGGCGTGTTTGTCGGCCACCGCCTTGATGCGCTCGGTGATCCAGGTGTAGTCGGCCTCGACCAGGCCGAGCTGGCCGAGATCGTCTTCGCGATGGGCGTCGAAGCCGGCCGAGACGAACACCATCTGCGGCGCGAACTCGTCGAGCCGCTCCATCCAGTTCTCTTCGATCAGGGCGCGGATTTGCGGTCCGCGCGTGTAGGGCGGCACCGGCACGTTGATCATGTTCGTGCCCATCGGCACGGCACCGGTGTAGGGATAGAGCGGGTGCTGGAAGATGCTCACCATCAGCACGCGCTCGTCGCCGGCGATGATGTCTTCGGTTCCGTTGCCGTGATGCACGTCGAAGTCGACGATCGCCACCCGCCCGATGCCGCGCACGTCGAGCGCGTGGCGCGCCGCGACCGCCACGTTGTTGAAGAAGCAAAAGCCCATGGCCTGGTCGCGCGTGGCGTGATGGCCGGGCGGGCGCACCGAGCAGAAGGCGTTCTCGACCGCGCCGTCGATCACCGCGTCGGTGGCAGCCACCGCCGCGCCGGCGGCACGAATGGCCGCCGCCCAGGTGCCGGGCGTGGCGACGGTGTCGGCATCGATGGCGCGCGGCTTGCCTTCGGCGGCCGTTTGTTCGAGCACTTCGCGCAGCTCGCCGACAAAGCGGCTCTCGTGAGCGCGGCCGAGGTCGTCCATGGACACGACCGGCGCCTCGCGCCGCTCGAGCACGTCTACGAGGCCGGTCGCGAGCAGGTAGTCGTCGATCGCGTCGAGCCGCTGCGGGCACTCGGGATGTCCCGCGCCCATGTCATGTCCGCGGCAGTCGGGGTGGCTGTAGAACGCCGTGGTCATGAAGCTCGGGGCCAGCGCACGCGGGGCCGCCCCAAAGGCGATGGCGCCCCCTCCGGGAGCAGCGAACGAAGTGAGCGTGGGGGCGTCATGTTTTCTAGTAAGGTGGCCGCATGAGCCTACCTTTGCGGAACCAGCTGGACGAACTTGTCGGCCAGATCAGCACCATTATCGTCGGCAAGCGAGCCCAGATCGAGGACTGCGTCGCCTGCATGCTGGCAGGTGGGCACCTGCTGATCGAGGACGTTCCGGGGGTCGGCAAGACGACGCTCGCGCACGCGATCGCGGTCTCGCTCGGACTCCGTTTTTCACGCACCCAGTTCACCGCCGACCTGATGCCGTCGGACCTGATCGGCGTCAGCGTCTACGAGCGAAGCAAGGAAGCGTTCGTTTTTCACGCCGGGCCGGTGTTCGCGCACGTGCTGCTGGCCGACGAGATCAACCGCGCCGGGCCGAAAACGCAAAGCGCGCTGCTGGAAGCGATGGAAGAGCACCAGGTCACGGTCGAAGGCGAGACCCGCGCGCTGCCGGCGCCCTTCTTCGTCATCGCGACGCAGAACCCGACCGACCAGATCGGCACCTATCCCTTGCCCGAATCGCAGCTCGATCGCTTCCTGATGTGCATCACGCTCGGCTATCCCGATCGCAAGAGCGAGCGCGAGTTGCTTGCCGGCGCCGATCGACGCGAGGCGATTTCGAAGCTGCGCGCGGTGATGACGCCGGTGCAGTTGCTGGAGGCGCAGCGCGCGGTGCAGGCCGTGCATGCGTCGGAAGCGCTGCTCGACTACCTGCAGGCGCTGATCCAGGCGACGCGATCGGGCGCCTGGTTCGTCGAAGGACTGTCGCCGCGCGCCGGCATCGCCGTCTTGCGTGCGGGGCGCGCGCGCGCCCTGCTCGGGGGCCGCGACTATGTGGCGCCCGACGACGTGCAGTACGTCCTGCCGCAGACCATCGCACATCGGCTCGTGCCGGTGCCCGGCGCGGGTCGCGGGCGCCGGGAGCAGGTGCGGGCCATGGTCGAGGCGGTGCCTTTGCCGTGAGCGGTGTCGCCGCGACATTGAATCCCGCGGCGTTCGCGCGCGCGCGCTTTCGCGCGTGGTGGCAGTCGCGCCTGCCGCGCACCGACAGCCAGACGCTGACCCAGGGCAACGTCTACATCCTGCCGACGCGCGCCGGCTGGATGTTCGCGATCACCTTGCTCGTGCTCCTGCTCGCCTCGATCAACTACCAGCTCAATCTCGGTTACGTGCTGACCTTTCTGCTGGCCGGCAGCGGCGTCGTCTCGATGCACCTCACGCACGGCACCTTGCGCGGACTGACCTTGCATCTGCGACCGGTGTCGGCCGCGTTCGCCGGCGCACCCGCCGTGCTCGACATCGTCATGACCAGTCCGGGCGCGGCGCGTTTCGGCATCGGCCTGCGCCTGCTCGACGCGGCCGAAGCAACCCTGGTCTGGACCGACGTCCCCGCCGGGGGCCAGGCTGCCGCACACATGAGTTTCGTGCCGCGGTTGCGCGGCTTGCGAGAGGTGCCGACGCTGAGCGCGGAAACGCGCTTTCCGCTCGGCCTGTTCCGCGCCTGGACGGTGTGGCGGCCGGCCGCGCGCCTGCTCGTCTACCCTCGACCCGAGAGCGATGCGCCGGCGCTGCCCCCGGCCCGGCCGATCAGCGGTGGTCCGACCCGATCGCACAGCAGCGAAGGCGGAGAGATCGAAGGCGTGCGCGCCTATCGCCGAGGCGACCCGATGAAGCTGGTCGCCTGGAAGAAGGCCGCGCAGGCGCTCGAGACCGGCGCCGAACTGGTGAGCCGCGACACCAGCGTCTCGGCGCGCCAGGAACTGTGGCTCGACTGGGCCGCCTGCGGCTCGCTGGCGCCGGAAGAACGCCTGTCGCGGCTCACGGCCTGGACGCTCGCCTCGGAACGCGCCGGCACCGACTACGGCCTGCGCCTGCCCGGCCTGGAACTCGCGCCCGAAGGCGGCGGAGCGCAGCGCAGACGCTGCCTCGAAGCGCTGGCGCTGTGGCGGGCATGAAGGCGCGAGCAACGTGAGCACCGCCCTGACACGAGCATGGCTGCCGCACTGGCCCGGCTGGCGCCGCTTGCCGCGCGAAGCGCGCGACACGCTGTTTCTGCTGGCGGTCATCGCCTGGACGGTGCTGCCCCATGTTTCACACCTGCCGGTATGGACGACGGTGCTTACCGCCGTCGTTCTCGCCTGGCGCGGCCGGCTCGCGCTCGTCGGCGGCGCACTGCCGAGCCGCTGGATGTTGCTCGCCGTGCTGGCGCTCGCGATCGGCCTGACCTTCTGGTCGTATCACAGCCTGCTCGGCAAGGAACCCGGCGTGACGATGGCCGTCGTCCTCATGGCGCTGAAGACGCTCGAGCTGCGGGCGCGGCGCGACGCGTTCGTGGTGTTCTTTCTCGGCTTCTTCATCATCCTCACGCACTTCCTCTATTCGCAGTCGATGCCGGTCGCGGCGGCGATGCTGATCTCGATCTGGGGCTTGCTGACCGGCCTCGTTCTCGCACACATGCCGGTCGGCCAGCCGAGCCTGCGCCAGGCCTGTGGCCTGGCCGCGCGTACGGCCTTGTACGGTGCGCCGGTCATGGCCTTGCTGTTCGTGCTGTTCCCGCGCATCGGGCCGCTATGGGGCGTGCCGCGGGACGGCATCTCGACAACCGGTCTTTCAAACTCGCTGAAGATGGGCTCGATGGCCGAGGTCGCGCGCGACGAAGCGGTCGCGATGCGGGTCCGCTTCGAGGGGCGGCCACCCTCGCCGCCGGAGATGTACTTTCGCGGCCCGGTGCTGACGCGCTTCGATGGCCTCGAGTGGCGGCCGCTCGGTCTTCCCTTTGCGCCGGCCAACATTCCGGCGCGACCGCCCGAACTGAAGACGCGGGGCGAAGCGGTCCGATACGAGGTGACGCTCGAACCCCTGCGCGTGGCCTCGCTGCCGCTGCTCGAAGCGACGACCGCTGTGGCGAGCATCGAGGGCTTTCGCATCAGTCAGCGCGAAGATCTTCAGTGGCTCGGCGAGCGGCCGGTCTTCGAGCGACTTCGCGTCAAGGCCGAGGCGTACCCGCGTTTCCAGCTCGGCGCGTCGCGGCGCACCGGTGAAATCCAGGAGAGTCTGGAGTTGCCGCCCGGATTCAACCCGCGAACGCTGGCATGGACACGCGCCCTGCGCAACGAGCCGGCCCTTCGAAGCGCCGACGCCACCGGATTTGCCCAGGCCGTCCTGGCGCACATCCGCAATGGCGGCTACGACTACACGCTGTCTCCGGGGGAATACGGACCGAACGCCGTCGACGAGTTCTGGCTCGACCGCAAGACCGGCTTCTGCGAGCACTTCGCGTCCGCGTTCGTCGTCATCATGCGCGACGCCGGCTTTCCGGCGCGCATCGTTACCGGCTTCCAGGGCACGGACCAGGAACCGGTCGACGGCTACTACATCGTGCGCCAGAGTTCGGCGCACGCCTGGGCCGAATACTGGCAGACGGGCGTCGGCTGGATCCGCGCCGACCCGACCGCGGCCGTTGCGCCCGACCGCATCGGCCGAAGCGCCCGACTGGAGTTGCAACCCGGGCTGGTGGCCGGCGCGTTCGCGGCGATGAGCCCGCAGTTCTTCGCCAGCCTGCGCAGCGGCTGGGAAGCGATCAATAACCGCTGGAACCAATGGGTGCTCAACTACACCCGCGGCCAGCAGCTCGACGTGCTGAAGAACATCGGCTTTTCGACCCCCGAGTGGGAAGACCTGGCCATGCTGTTGATCGGAGCCTTGAGCGCGCTCGCGCTCGCCGGCGCGGCCTGGGCCTGGTTCGACCGGCATCGCGTCGACCCGTGGGTGCGCCAGCTCGACCGCATGAAGCGAGCCTTGCGCTCGCTCGGCCTGGCCGCGGCCCCGCACGAAGCCCCGCGCGCGCTCGCGGCGCGAGTACGCGAGCGGCTCGGCGCTGTCGGCGAGCTGCTTGCCGCCGCGCTCGACGCGCTCGAAATGCAGCGCTACAGCCGGGCTCATGCACGGCATCCCGACGCCGCACTGACGCGGCGCTTCAACGCCGAATCGCGGCGCCTGCGCAGCTCGCTCGCCAGATAATCGGCGCGATGCTGCCTTCCCCGATTCGCCGGACTCTCGTGCTCGGCGGCGCCGCGCTCGCAACGTCGACGGCCACGTCGGCAGGTGCGGTGCAAAAGGCACTCAAGCGCCAGGCCGCCGCAGTGGCCGACGACGCTGCGCCCGACCTCGTCAGCTACGGCGAGCGCGACGACGTGATGGGCTTTGCCGATCGCGTGGCCGATCGGCGCGGGCTCGACGCGGCGTGGGTGCGCGCGGCGCTGGCGCAGTCGCGCTTCGTGCCGAGCGTGGTGCGCTTCATCATGCCGGCGCCCGCCGGCACGGCCAAGAACTGGGCCGCGTATCGCAGCCGCTTCGTCGAGCCGATCCGGGTTCGTGCCGGCGTGGCGTTCTGGCGGGCCAACGAGAAGTGGCTGGCGATGGCCGAAGAGCTCTATGGCGTGGCTCCCGAGATCGTCGTCGGCATCATCGGCGTCGAGTCGATCTATGGCCGGCAGATGGGCAACTTTCGCATCATCGACGCGCTCGCCACGCTGGCCTTCGACTTTCCGGCCGGCCGCAAGGACCGCGGCGACTTCTTCAAGGACGAGCTCGAGAACTGGTTCGTGCTGTGCAGGAGCGAAGGCATAGACCCCGTGCTCTGGAAAGGCAGCTACGCCGGCGCCATCGGCATGGCCCAGTTCATGCCGTCGAGCTTCAACAAGTACGCGGTCGACCTTGACGGCGACGGCCGCGTCGACCTGCATGCGAGCGCCGCCGACGTGATCGGCAGCGTCGCCAACTACCTGGCCGAGTTCGGCTGGAAGCGTGGCCTGGCGGTGCGCTTCAGCATCAAACCACCGACCGACACGAGCGACCGGGCCGCCCTGCTCGCACCCGACATCGTGCCGACGTTTTCGGCGGCGGAGATGGTCGCCCGGGGTGCGGCGTTACCGGCGGGGGCGCTGACCGTCGACAGCATGCTCGCCCTGATCGAGCTGCGGAACGGGAGTGCCGCGCCGAGCTACGTGGCCGGCACGACCAACTTCTACGCGATCACTCGCTACAACTGGTCGAGCTACTACGCGATGGCGGTGGTGGAGTTGGGCGAGGCGGTCCGCGACCAGCGGCAAAGGACGGAGCGCTCTTAGCCCGCGGCGCGGTCTGGACAAGGTACGCGCCTGGCTACGTGGCGCTCAACGACAGTCCGCCGCCGCGAGACTGAGCCAGGTTTCGATCCAGCCATTCAGGACCGGGTCGCCCGGCCAGCCTTCTCTGACTTCGAGGCCCTGGTGCAGCTCCCACGTCGAGCCGAACCAGCCTGGGCCTTCGGGCAAGGAGCGGCCGGGCCGGGCAGCTGCGATGGGCATCGACGAGGGTGGTTCAGCGAGGGCGAGTGACATGGTCGGGCTCCGGGACAACGACTGCCGCCAGTGTCTCGATGCAGCCACTGCCGCGCCATCCCGCATCCGAGTCCCTCGACGTGCGCCCTTGAACGGGGGACTGCTCTCGCCCGTCGCCCTTACCCCAGCCCTCTCCCGGAGGGAGAGGGAGAAGATTTACTCCGGGATAACGCTGACTTCGACTTCCATGGTCTGGCCTCGCCCGCCGAGGATCACGCCGCGCAGGGGCACGACGTCGGCGAAATCGGCGCCCCAGGCGAGCGTGATGTAGCGCCGGTCGGCCAGCGTGTCGTTGGTCGGATCGAACTCGACCCAACCATGGTTGGGCGAGTACGCGGCGACCCAGGCGTGCGAGGCATCGGCGCCCAGCAGACGCTCCCTGCCGGGCGGCGGATCGGTAAGCAGATAACCGGATACGTAGCGTGCCGGCAGGCCACGACCGCGCAGGCAGGCGAGCATGACATGGGCGAAATCCTGGCACACACCGCTGCGCAGCTCGAGCACTTCGTCGACCCGCGTCGTGACCGTCGTCGCCTCGGCGTCGAACTCGAAGTCGGCGTGAATGCGGCGCATCAGGTCGGTGACCGCTTCGAGCCAGTCACGACCTGCGCCAAAGCTCGGCGTCGCATACGCGCGCGCCGCTTCCGACCACGGCACGAGCGCGCTCGGCTGGCTCAACCGCGCCGCGGCAAGCCCATCCTGCGCCGGGTCGTTTCGGACCGACTCTCCCACCTCTTCCCACGTCAATGGCACGGCCCGGGCGGCGTCGGGACGTTCGGCGACTTCGACGCGCGACATCATGCGCACGCGCAGCAGCGGATGCGGCCCGTAGACTGCGAAGTGGGTCACGCCATTGCCGAAGTCGTCGAATTCGTCGCGCCGCTCGTTGGTGGCGGGCTCGATGCGAAGCTCGTGCGAAAGCACGTGCTGCCATGGCAGCTCACGCGGCGTCAGATGGGCCAATTGCCATGATTGCGAGACCGGCATGCGATACGCGTAGCGCGTCTCGTGCTCGACGGTGTAGCGATCCCCGCCCATGCTGCGTTCGGACCGGGCTCAAGCCGCCAGAGAAAGAACGCTGCGCGGCACGGCGTGCGAGAAGAACTTGATCGAGATGTCGTCCGACACCGCGTATGCGGCGGCTTGCAGCAGCGCCAGCGTCTTCGCCAGGGCCTGGCTGTCGGGATGCAGGTCGGTCGGCTCGAGGGCGCGCAACGCCGCATAGGCCGACGCCAGGGCATCGCCGGTGAAGTGACCGTGCGTCGCTTCGATCTTGGCGATGTACTCCGAGAGCCCCTTGGTCTGAAAAGCGAGCGAGCGAGGATTGGCATCGTCGCGAAACAGCATGTCCAGCACCGGCAGCCATTCCGGCGCGGCCAGGTAACGGGAGCGATAGGTCACGCTCGAATCGGCGAGGTCGAGCAGCCAGTCGAGGTCGTGATCGCGGCCTTCTTCGATCGCCACCGTGAGCGCGCCGCACATCGTCGCCAGCCGCTCGACGCGCCGGCCCATCGACAGAAAGCGCCAGCCGATGCCGCGCGTCATGCCGTCGAGGACGAAGCCGGAAAGCGTCATCATCGCCGTGGTCGCACGGTCCAGCCAAACCAGCGTGTTCGGCAGCGAAGGCTCGCGCTGAAACACCGGGTCGCCGATCAAACGGTTCAAGGTCCGCCAGTGGTCGGTCGACATCCGGTCGCGCAGGCTGAAGGCCACGCGCGAGAGCTGGCGCAGGCGCTGGCTGAGCATCGCCTCCGGGTGGGTCGCGGCGCGGCGCAGTTGCCGCGGCGCGTTCTTCTTGGTCGTTTCGATCAGCCCGAGTTGCTCGGCAAGTACCCATGACGGCTGGACGCCGTCAGTGCGCACGGCCGGGTCGTCGAGCACCTGGCCCAGCGCGACGCGGAGCAGCCGCACCGATGAATCGCAGCGCTCGCTGTAACGCCCGAACCAGAACAGGTTCTCGGCGGCGCGCGAGGCGAGCGAGGCGTTCGAGTCGACCAGCTGTTCGGCGGTGACGGTCTGTGACAGCAGCGAGAACGATGCGTTCACGGGCGCATCGGACAGCACCCAGGTGTCCTTCGACCGGCCGCCGCGCTGCATGGCGATGACGCGCGAGTCCTCCTCGCCGGCCACGCGCGTCAGTCCACCGGGCATGACCCGCCAGCCACCCGGCGTCGCCACCGCGAACACGCGCAAGCCGACGGTACGCGCAGCGAATGCCTCGCCGCCCTTGGCTTCGAGCACCGGCGCCTGCGAGACATGCACCCATTCCTGGGCGACGTAGTGTTGCGGCCGGGCCTCGATCCGCTCGCGCAGCGTCTTGCGCTCGGCCTCCGACAGATCTTCGACGACGATCGGCCGCTCGCTCGGCGAGCGTTCGAGCGGCTTGATGATGAGCCGCTCGGGGCGTTGCCAGGCGTCTTCAAGGGCGGCGGGCTCGCCGAGCCACCAGGTCGCGACCGAGGGCAGCTTCAGCGGCTCGCCGAGAAGCTCGCGCGCGAGCTTGGGCAGGTAGCCGAGCAGCGCGCCCGATTCGAGCACGCCCGAGCCCAGCGCATTGGCAAGCAGCACATTGCCGCGGCGCGCGCACTCGGTCAGGCCGGCGACGCCGAGCGCCGAATCGGAGCGCAACTCGAGCGGATCGCAGTAGTCGTCGTCCTGGCGGCGGACGATGGCGTGAACGCGCTGCAGGCCGTCGACCGTCTTCAGCCAGACGCGGTCGTCGCGCACCGTGAGGTCGCTACCTTCGACCAGCGTGAAGCCAAGATAGCGAGCCAGCAAGGCGTGCTCGAAATAGGTCTCGTTGTATGGGCCAGGTGTGAGCAGGACGATCCGCGCCGGCCCGTCACCGCGCGGTGCCCAGCGCAGCAGCGCCGAACGCAGCGCATCGAAGTAAGAAGCGAGATGCTGCACCGGCAACTCGCGAAACATCCGCAGGAACACGCGCGAGACGACGAGCCGGTTCTCGAGCGCGTAGCCTGCGCCCGAAGGCGCCTGCGTGCGGTCGCTCACGACCCACCAGCGGCCGTCGGGCGAGCGCGCCAGGTCGGCCGCGTATTGCAGCAGGTGCATGCCGCTCACCGGCTTCAGCCCTTGCACCGGGCCGAG
>JAYSMB010000035.1:0-2091 GCA_043725065.1 Burkholderiales bacterium | reverse complement strand
TACACGGGCCTCTTCACTCCCATCCGCGAGCTGTTCGCCGAAGTGCCGGCGGCCCGCGAGCGCGGCTACGGACCGGGTCGCTTCAGCTTCAACGTCGCCGGCGGCCGTTGCGAAGCCTGCCAGGGCGACGGCGTGCTCAAGGTCGAGATGCATTTCCTGCCCGACGTTTACGTGCCCTGCGACGTCTGCCATGGTCGCCGCTACAACCGCGAGACGCTCGAGATCCTCTATAAGGGCAAGAACATCACCGAGGTGCTCAACCTCACCGTCGAAGACGCGCACGGCTACTTCAGCGCGGTGCCGAACATCGCCAGAAAGCTGCGGACACTGCTTGACGTGGGCCTCGGCTACATCCGGCTCGGCCAGAGCGCGACCACGCTGTCGGGCGGCGAAGCGCAGCGCGTCAAGCTTGCGCTCGAGCTGTCAAAACGCGACACCGGCCGCACGCTCTACATCCTGGACGAGCCGACCACGGGCCTGCACTTCGCCGACATCGACCTGCTGCTCAAGGTGCTGCATCAGCTGCGCAATGCCGGCAACACGATCGTCGTGATCGAGCACAACCTCGACGTCATCAAGACCGCCGACTGGGTCATCGACATGGGCCCGGAAGGCGGCGCCGGCGGCGGCCAGGTGGTGGCCGAGGGCACGCCCGAGCAGGTCGCGGCCAATCCGGCGAGCTATACCGGACGCTACCTGAAGCCCTTGCTCGCGCCCTGAGCGGGTCGCACGAGGACGCGGCTAGACTCAGCGCCGCCAACGACGAAGGAGACGCCGCGTGAGCTCGACAATCGACTACTACCTCTCGCCGCAATCGCCGTGGACTTACCTCGGCCACGAGCGTTTCGCCGAGATCGCCAGGACGGCGAACGCGACGGTCAATGTTCTGCCGGTCGATCTCGGCCGTGTTTTCCCGGTCTCGGGTGGCTTGCCGCTTGCCAAGCGCGCACCGCAACGGCAGGCCTACCGATTGGTCGAGCTGAAGCGCTTCAGCGACCACCTCGGCCGCCCGCTCATTCTTCAGCCCCGCTTCTTTCCGGTGGCGAGCGACGATGCGGCCAAGCTGATCATCGCCGTCGACGTTGCGGACGGCACCGATGCATCGATGAAGATCGCCGGCCGTATCCTGCGCGGCGTCTGGGTCGAACAACGCAACATCGCCGATCCAGCGGTGTTGCAGGCGATGCTCGAAGAAGCGGGTCTCGCGGCTCGCCGGCTCGACGATTCGCAATCGCAAGCGGTACATGAACGCTACGACGCCGACTCGCGACGCGCGATCGAAGCCGGCGTGTTCGGGGCGCCGAGCTACCTGCTCGACGGCGAATTGTTCTGGGGCCAGGACCGGCTCGACTTCCTCGAGCGGCGCCTGGCCCCGACTGCCTAGCGCTTACTTTTCGAAGCGCGCCTTGGCGTCGGCCATGCAGGCACTCTTCGGATCGCCGGCCAGTGCGCCGCACTTCTCGGTCGCGACCTTGTAGTCGGCCTCGGCCGCCTCGTGGATGGCGTGCTCGCGCGCCTTGGGCGTGTTCTCGTAGGCGGCTTCGGCGTTCTCCTCGGTCTTGACGCGCTTCGCCTTGGCCTCGGCGACGCAGATGTCCTTGGCGTTGCCGCTCATCCCGTCGCACGCCTTCTTGTCGGTGTCGTAGGTCGCATGGGCGGAGGTCTTTGCCTGGTCGTAGACGGCCTTGTCGCCCTGGGCCGCGGCGGCGTTACCGCAAAACAGCATGGCGCCGGCGCAGATCGCGACGGCTTGCGCGAGGCAAGAAAGCTTGAGTGTGTTCATGGTGATCTCCTGTCGTCCCGAATCGAAACGCAGCGAGTATCGAAGCGCCCGCTGTCGGCGCACGTCGGATGACGCGACCATCGCGCGCCCAGACTGGTCCTACAGCGGCCAAGAAAAAAGCCGGTGCGGGCACCGGCTTTTCCCTGAGACCACTCGCGGCGGATGCCGCACCGACTCAGCTCAGATGGCTGTTGATCAGCTTGGTCATCTCGAACATCGAGACCTGGGCCTTCTTGAAGATTTCCTTCAGCTTGGCGTCGGCGTTGATCATCGTCCGCTTGGTGGCATCTTGAAGGTTGTGCTTCTTG
>JAYSMB010000034.1:0-7700 GCA_043725065.1 Burkholderiales bacterium | reverse complement strand
CGTGCTGTGGTCGAACTTCGCTTCCTTCCAGTTCGTCTCGGTATGGCAATCGGCGCATTTGGGACCGAGCGAACCCTTGTGCTTGTCGTCCTTGCGATGACAGGCATTGCAGTCGCGCGCCGCGACACGAAACCCCTTGCCCGGAACGTGGCACTTCTCGCAGTCGACCTTCGTATGGCCGCCGCGCAACAGGAAATTGGTGGCCGCATGATCGAACGCCGACTTGTCGAGGGAGACGAGCACGGCGTCGACTCCTTTGTGGTCGCTGTGGCAGGTCTTGCACGCCTGCGGCTTCAGGCGTCCGTGAAAGCCCGCCTTCGCACGCAGGTCCTGACCGACGTCCTTGTGGCAGTCCATGCACAGCCGGTCCTGGGCGTTGCGGTCGAAGCGCACGTGGCACTTCTCGCACTCGCCCTCCACCTTGGCATGGGCCTTGGCCAGCTTGCCCGGCGCCAGCACCGCCTCGATCGCCTGGGCCATCGCCGCCGGGCCGAGCATCCACTGACCCGCAAGGAGCATCGCCATGGCGATCCGCCGAAGCCACGTCGCCCGGGTCGGGCGGAGGCGGGGCGGATCTTGCCTCGCGAAATGCATGCTCAATACGCATGAACGGCAAATACGTGAAAGACGGCCGTGAGGATAAGGAGATAGACGAAGGGAACGTGCAGCACATGCCAGAGCGCGAACAGTCGCTCGTAGGCCGAGCTCTGCGCCACCCGTACGACGCTCTGCAGGTAGCGACGCGTCAACGAGACGACGTGCAGGCGGCGGCGGCGGTAGTGGTCCTTCTTCCAGCCGCGTTCGATCGCGATCGCCTTGAGCCGGGCGCTCAGGTCGCGCGCCGACTCGTTGAAGGCCCGCCGCTGCCGCATCGGCAGCAGCACGACGCGGTCCAGCAGCGACGTCCAGCCGTTGCTGCCGGCGAGTGCCCTGGCCTCGAAGGCGAGCAGTCGCTCGGCGACTTCGGGGGCGAAGCGCAGCCTGGACTTCACTTCGCCTTCGGCCAGGCCCGCCTGGCGCTGCAGGTCGGCGAGGTTGTTGCGCTCGCCATGCAGGCCGCGGTGGATGCGGATGTAGAGAAACCGGCCGACCACGCCGCTGCCGGCGACGATCAGCATGCTGAAGAAGGCGACGCTGCCGTTGAGCGATTTCAGGGTGAAGGTCGAGTGCAGGAGGATCAGCAGCGGCCCGCCGATGCCGAGCACCATGTGCACCAGGAACCACCACTTCACCTTGCCCCACCGGTGCGTGAAGCGGACGTACTTGCGCAGCGGGTAGGAGAAGAGCAGGACCATCATCGTCGCGCCGGCCACCCCCAGCCAGTAGCCGATGTCGTCGCCCGCCTTGAAGTAGCCGAGCCGGGTGAACTGCCACGCACCGAAAACGAGCAGGGCCAGCAGCAGATAGAGCGTCAGATCGCTGAACGCGCGGGGCTTGGCGCTGCCGTGATCGCCGGACTTGGCGCTGCCGTCATCGCGGGGCTTGGCGCCGCGGTCATCGCGGGCGGGGGTCATCGCGCCGAGCGCAGAGGAAATGGTGTTCATGTCGGGCAAGGCTCTCGGTACGGCGATTCAACCATTCCTTCATTTCGGAGGGAGCGATATCAGGGCGAGTCTGCAATAAGGGATCTTTTCACATTTTGGCCGCCATCCGGCCAATTCCCCTCCAGGGCAACAACCTGTTTCATGTCTGACATCGAGGCGCATTGGCGAGCGTGACGAAATCATCGTCCGCCAGCGAACAGCCGCAATGCGGTCTCGAAGGTCCAGACCCGGCGAATCTCGATGACGTCGTATTCGCTGGCGAGTTCGGGGGGAAATGCACCGTAGGGGGAGAGCAGGACGACGATTCGCCGGATCGCCTCGTCGAGCTCGGCAGAGCCGCTCGGCCGGTCGAAGGTGATGGTCTCGACGGTGCCATCGCTGCGCAAGGCCACCGTCACGATCGGGTCGACATGCGGCTTGGACCGGGCATCGCGAAAGGCGTCGACGGCGGCATTGAGCTCGATCCGCTGGCGCCACCCTTCCGCGTACATGGTCAAGACGACGTTGCGGTCCGTTCGCGCGAACAGGGTGCGCCGGCGCGCGTTGCGCGGCGGCGGTGGTGGCGGCAGCGCCACAGCCGGCGGGCTCGGCTGCAGTTCCGCGGCCCGTGGCGCGGCGGACTTGGCGGCCGGCTCGGCATTGACCGCAGGCGCAGGTCGCTGCGGGGCGGCAGGGCCCTCGCGACCGGAACCCGCACCACCGGGCGAAGGCGCGGATCGGCCGGACACGTCGTTGGCGTCGCCGGGCCGTCCGGCGGCACCCGTGGACCGTGCGTTGGCCGCCTGCTGCTCGGCTCCCTGCCGGGCCGCGCCCTGACGTGCCGCCTCCTGACGCGCGCCTTCTTGCCGAGCGGCTTCCTGGCGAGCACCCTCTTGCCGCGCGGCTTCCTGTCGCGCGGCCTCTTGGCGTACACCTTCCTGTCTCGCCGCCTCTAGTCGGGCGGCTTCTTGTCGAGCACCCTCCTGTCGCGCGGCTTCCTCGCGTGCGGCTTCCTGTCGAGCACCCTCCTGTCGCGCCGCTTCCTGGCGTGCGGCTTCCTGTCGAGCACCCTCCTGGCGGGCGGCTTCCTGCCGAGCCGTCTCCTGGCTTGCGGCCTCCTGACGGGCGGCTTCCTGGCGCGCGGCTTCCTGCCGAGCCGTCTCTTGGCGTGCGGCCTCCTGGCGCACAGCCTCTTGTCTTGTCGCCTCTTGGCGTGCGGCCTCTTGGCGCGCGGCTTCCTGCCTGGCGGCTTCCTGCCTGGCGGCTTCCTGGCGCGCGATCTCCTGTCGTGCGGCTTCTGCGTTCTCCTGCTGCTTCGCTGCCTCCTTGCGGGCCGCCTCCAGGCGTGCAGCCTCGAGTCGCTCGCTTTCTTGCCGAGCGGCTTCCTGGCGCGCGCTTTCCTGTCGCGCCGCTTCCTGCTTCGCGCTCTCTAGTCTCGCCACCTCCAGTCGAGCTGCTTCTTGTCGAGCTGCTTCTTGTCGAGCGGCCTCTTGTCGAGCGGCTTCCTGGCGCGTGGCTTCCTGGCGCGTGGACTCCTGACGAGCCAAGTCAGCCCGCACGGCGTCCTGCCGCGCTGCCTCCTGCGCAGCTTCCTGTCGGGCAAGCTCCCGTCGTGCGTCTTCCTGTCGAGCCGCGTCTTGTCGGGCGGCCTCTTGGCGCGTCGCTTCCTGTCGGGCGGCCTCTTGCCGCGCAAGCTCACGTTCCTGCTGCGCGATCTGCTGCCGCGCAGCCTCCTGCATCTCGCCTTCCCGATGCGCCTCTTCCAGACGCGCCGCCTCTTTCTGCGCGGCCTCCATTCGGGCGTTTTCCCTGCGTGCGGCTTCCTCGATCGCCGCATCCCGTTCCGACTTCTCCCTGGCCGCGATCTCGGCGGCGCGACGGTCCGCGGCTTCGCGAGCAGCCCGCTCGGTTTCGGCCGCCGCGCTCGCCGCGCGTTCCTCTGCCTCGGGCTGCGATGCGGCCAGCGAATGCAACGGGGCGACGTCGCCGCGCGGTACCGAGAACGCGTCGACGTCGGGCCGGATCTGCGCGAGTACCGCCCCGGGCGCCGGCGCCCGCAGCGGCGGCACCGCGGCGGGAGGTGGGCGTGCTCGCGCCGGAGCAGGAGCGCGGACAGCCGCGACACGGGGCGGGCGCGGCGCGGCGGGGCGAGCCGCGACGGGAGGCACCCGTGCGGCAACCGGTCGGGTCGGGACGGGCGGCGCCGTGGCGGCGACTGCCTTCGGTGCGACGGGCAGCGATCGCGCAGCCGTGGCCGTCGCCAAAGCAGGCTTGCTCACGCCTCGAAGCGCCACCGCCGGTGTCTTCTCGGCCGGCGGCGTGGCAGCCGCCAGCGGAGGCATCGTCGGCGCCGCGGCCGCCGGCCGCATCTCAAGCGTCATCGCACCCGCCGCGACGGGTGCCGCGGCAGCCGACGCCGAGGCACTCGACGCAGTGGCCGCCGCGGCCGAGGCGCCGGCAGGCGGCCCGACGAGCACGACCTTCAGGTCCGGCACCGTGGCGCGACGCTGTTCCCACGGCATCTTGACGCCCGGGATGCCGAAGCCCGCGTCCTCGAACTGCATGGCGAGAACGAGCACATGCAAGACCAGCGAGAGGAAGATCGCGTCGGCCATGCTGCGGCGATCGCGCCGCTGCTGCTTGCGACGCAGGCTCGCCACGCTCCACAGGCGCGAGCGCTTGGCCTCGTCCTCCGCCGGTTCGGAACTGCTCGGTTCTTCGTCGCTCATGCGAAATGAGATCTTGCGGTGCGTTCCGCCGTGGAGGGGTGGAGGATTCTCCACGTGGCGGGGCCTGCCTGTCATCGACCCTGGATATCACGAACGTCCACCCCCCAGAAAACAAGGTCGAAGCTTGCGGTCGATCGGAACGCCGCAAGAAACAAGTCGCAAGGAGGAGCGCAGCACGATGCCGGACTTCGCCGCGGCCAACGGTCACAGGATGCCGGGCGTGGCGCGCTGCAGGTTGGCCATCACCTTCTTCACATAGGCGCGCGTCTCGGCAAAGGGCGGAATCTTCCGCCCGGCCCGGACCACCGCCTGCTCGCCGGCGTTGTAGCCGGCCAGGACCAGCTCGAGATCGTCACCGAAGAACGCCATCAGCCACTTCAGGTACGCAGCGCCGGCGGAGACGTTCTGTGCCGGATCGAACGGATCTTGCGCGCCGAAGCGCCGGGCCGTGTCCGGCAGCAGCTGCATCAGGCCGATCGCGCCACGGCTCGACACGGCCCTCGGCTCGTAGTTCGACTCGGCACCGATCACCGCGCGGATCAGCTGCGGCGAGACCGCGGAGCGCGACGCCGCCGAATCGATGATGCGGTGCAGATCCGCGGAAATCCGCGGCGCCGAGCCCTGCACACTCGCCGCCGCGGCCTGCACCGGAGCGGGCGCCGGCGGGGCCGGCACCAGCAGAAGGCTGGCCTCGCTGGTCGCAAAGCTCGACAGCACGACCGCACCCGATTCGGCCGAGGTGCCTGCGTAGATCTGGCAATGACCAAGGGTCGGCAGGACGGCCGCAACGACTGCTGCGAAGCACCTGAAGCCGGTGACGAATTGCATGGCCGCGAGCCTGTCAGCCGCTGCATGCGAAGTCAACGCCGCAGGGATCGATGTAGCACGAACCCGCCCGCCACTTGGAGGACGGACCCCATCGTGGACCCCCCCTGTTCACGGGGGTAGACGTCCCACTTAAGCCCTCCTTAAGGCTGGTGGCAACACTACCCCGATGCGTTCGATCCTGCCGGTCCACTGGGCACCACACCTCTTCGGAACCTTCTCATGAACGTCTCCGTTCCACGTGCACCATGCAGCAGCAACCCTGGGAGCTCGCGCGGCTTCACGCTGCTCGAGCTGCTGGTCGTGATCGTCATCATCGGCATGCTCGCGGGACTCGTCGCGCCCCGGTATTTCGACCAGGTCAGCAAGTCCAACACCAAGATCGCCAAGGCGCAGATCGACTCGCTCGGCAAGGCGCTCGACCAGTACCGGCTCGACGTCGGGGCCTACCCTACGACGGAGATGGGCCTGGCTGCCCTGAACGCCAAGCCGCCCAATCTCGAAAAGTGGGCCGGGCCCTATCTCAAGAAGGCGGTACCTCCCGATCCTTGGGGGAACCCCTACGTCTACAAGGCGCCCGGCGACCACGGCGACTACGACCTGCTCTCGCTCGGCTCGGACGGCCAGCCCGGCGGGACCGGCGAGGCGCAGGACGTGACCTCGTGGGGCCCCTGACGGGACCATTCGCATGTCGATGACCTACGAACTGGTCGTCCGCTCCGTCGCCGGCGCGGTGCAGACGCTTGCGCTCTCGGCCGCCGACGCCGACGATGCGCGCAGCCGGGCCACCCGCGACGGCTTTCAGGTCCTGACCTGCGCGCCCAGCGCGGGCGGCGTCGACGCGCAGCGCGCGCAGCTCGGCCCAGGCACGGCGCGGCCTCGACATCACGACGTTCTCCTACGAGCTCGCGTCGCTGCTGTCGGCGGGCCTGTCGGTGCTCGAAGGGCTGCGCACGCTGGCCACCAAGGAAGCGGTGGCGGCGCGGCGCGCGATGGTGCTCGACCTGATCCAGGACGTGAGCCATGGCCTGCCGCTCTCCGGCGCGCTCGGCAAGCACCCGGGCCGCTATCCGCCGCTGCTGATCGCCACCGTCAGCGCGAGCGAGCAGACCGGCGACCTCAGCCTGTCGCTGCGCCGCTACGCCGAGCACCAGCAAAGCCTGCGCGCGCTGCGCGACAAGGTGGTGGGCGCGGCGATCTATCCGGCCCTGCTGCTCGGCGTCGGCCTGCTCGTGGTCGTCTTCCTCATGACGATCGTCGTGCCCAAGTTCGCGGTCCTGATCGAGAGCACGCGCAAGGAATTGCCGTGGAGCTCGCAGCTCATGATGTCGTGGGGGCGCTTCGCGGCCGGTCACGCCTGGGAGCTCGGCGTCGGCGCGCTGGTTCTCCTCGTCGCCGTCGTGACCGCCGTTCGCCGCGTCCTCCGCGACGGCGCGAAGGCGCGCTGGATCGATGCGCTGCCATTCGTCGGCAGCACGGTGCGCAAGTTCCGCCACGCCCAGCTCTATCGCACCACCGGCATGCTGGTGCGCGGCGGCATCGCCGCGCCGCGGGCGCTGCAACTGTCGACCAGCCTGCTCGGCGATGCCGATGCGATCCGCCTGGCCTCCGCCCTGCGGATGATCCAGGAGGGCCGCGGCCTCAGCAGCGCCCTGCACGACGCCGGGCTGGCCGATCCGGTGGCGGGCAGCATGCTGGCAGTGGCCGAGCGGACCGGCGCGCTGGCCGAGATCCTCGAGCGCATCGCGCAATTCAACGAGTCCAGCCTGCAGCGGTCCGTCGAGCTGACGAGCCGGCTGTTCGAGCCGGTCCTGATGATCGTCATCGGCCTCGTCATCGGCGCGATCGTGGTCCTGATGTACCTGCCGATCTTCGACCTGGCATCGAGCCTGCAATGAGCGCCGTCCTCGCCGAAAAGATCCCTGCCGCGCCGCGGAGGCTCGACGCCGAGCTGGTGCGCGAGGCGCAGCGATCGGCCGGCTCGCGGCCGGTGCTCGAGTGGCTGGCCGAGCAGCTCGGCACCAGCGAGGAAGGCCTGCTGCCGGTCGCCGCACGCCACTTCGGGCTGCGCCCGCTCGACATGGCCGAGCTGCGCAGCCTGAAGCCCGACTTCGCGCTGGCGTCGTTCGCCGACTGCAAGCGGCGCGGCTGCCTGATCGGCGCGCTCGATGGCGACCGCCTGACCGTGGTCGTCGCCGACCCGACCGACGCCCGACTGCGCCGCTGGATCGAGATCCGCACAGAAGGCCGAAGCGCCGAGTTCGCGCTGTCGACGCGCGCCGACCTGCTCGCCCTCCTCGTCACCGCCGAGAAGAGCGTGCGGGCGATGGACGCGGTGCGCTTGCAACAGGGCCGCACGGCCAATGCGGAGGCCGGACCGTCGATCACGATCGCCAACATCGACGCGACCGAAAGCCCGATCGTCCGCCTGGTCGACTCGACGCTCTACGACGCGCTGCGCAGCTGTCCATCGCACTAAAGTTGCCGCCCCGTCTTTTGATGCCCTTCACTCGAACGGATGCGATCCTAGTCTTACTGTGTTAGCAAAATCAAGGCATTATGCGCACTTCTTCAAGCAAGAGGTGAGTCTTGATGGAAGAGTTGCGAGAGTTCGAGCGGTATA
>JAYSMB010000033.1:0-4891 GCA_043725065.1 Burkholderiales bacterium | reverse complement strand
GCGGCACGACGATGGTGAGGAAGAGCCAGAACGCCAGGATGGCGGCTGCGACCCAGCGCCAGCCGCCGAGCGGCAGCGGCCGTTGTCGTCCGGCCTTGCCCTTGACGGTGACGTACTTGCCGGCATTGCGCAGCAGGAAGCGTTGCAGCATCACAAGCGGAAAGGTCATGGCGACGATACAGACCGCGACGGCCGCCATCAGGTGATACGACGGCGTGCCGAGCTTGTTGGTGAGCTTGTAGAGATAGGTCGCGAGCACGAGGTGGCCCTCGGGGTCGCCGAGGACCAGCGGCAGGCCGAAGATCTCGAAGCCGAGAAAGAACACAAGCACGCCCGAGAAGAGCAGCGACGGCGTCACCATCGGCAGGCTGACATCGCGCGCCACCTGGAACGGCGTGGAGCCGGTCATGCGCGCCGCCTCCTCGACATCGGAGCCCAGGCTCTTCAGCGCCGACGACGAGTAGAGATAGACGTGCGGTACGTGGGTCAGTCCGGCGATGACGGCGATGCCGGTCAGCGAATAGACGTTCCAGGGCACGCCACCGAACAGGTTCTTGGCCCACACCGAATAAAAACCCACCGGGCCCGCCGAGACCACGTAGCCGAAGCCCAGCACCATCGGCGAGACGAACACCGGGATCAGCAGCAACGGCTCGATCCAGCCACGGCCCGGCAGGTCGGTGCGGATCATCAGGAAGGCGAGGATGCCGCCCAGCGGCACGGCGATGAGCGCCATCGCGCCGGCGATCACCAGCGAGTTCTTGAGCGAATCCCAGAAGTCGCTGTCGGCGAAGATGAACTCGAAGGCGCCGATGCCGGGCTTGTGCGGCATGAAGAACGGCGCATCGAGAAAGCTCTGATAGAAGATCAGCCCGAGCGGCAGGAAGACGGCCATCGCCGTTACGCCGATGACCCCGCCGCGGGCGAGCCCGATTCGCATGAAACCCGATCGCGCCTTCGCCTACTTGCCGGCCTTCATGGCCGCCTGCCACTGCTTGATGAAGTCGAGGCGCTTGGCTTGGTCGAGGTAGGCGAGCAGCTCAGCGCTGACCGGGATCGGCTTGGCTGCGCTGCCGAGCAGCTTGGTGTAGCCCGCGACCGTCATCTCGCCTTCGACGTCGCCGCGGATCGAACCGAGTTCGGACTGGTTCGCGATGATGGTCTGGCCGCGCTTGGAGAGGATGTAGTCGACCCAGAGTTTGGCGGCGTTCGGGTTCTTCGCGGTCTTCGACGCGAACATCACGCGCGACATGACAAGTGCGTAGTCCTTGGGCAGGACGATGCCGATGCTGGGATCCTTCTTGGCCCGCAATGCCGCGTACGAATTGAAGATGTTGAAGCCGAGCAGGTTCTCGCCCGAGCTGATCCGCTCCATCATCGTTCCGGCGCTCGATTGCACGCGCGGACCGACGACCCCAAGTGCCTTGACCATGTCCCAGAACTGCGGGTTGTACTTGCTGTCCTGGGTGATCAGCATGAAGCCGACGCCCGACTTCTCGATGTCGTAGGTCGTGACCTTGCCCTTGAGTTTGTCGGTCTTGGTCGTGAACACGCGCAGCAGGTCGGCGTGGCTCTGCGGGATTTCGTCGCCGCTCAGAAGACGCTTGTTGTAGACGATCGCCAGCGGCTCGTAGGTCGTGCCGAAGGCCTCGTTCTTCCACACCGCCCACGAGGGCAGGCTGGCGATCTCGGGCGAGGCGTAAGTCAACGCGCCGCCGTCGCTGACGAGCTTGATCTGCAGGTCCATGGCCGAACTCCACAGCACGTCGGCAGAGCCGGCGCCGGCCGCCCTTTCGCTGATGAAGCGGTTGTAGACCTCGGTCGAGTTCATGTCGTTGTACTCGACCGAGATGCCGGGGTGGAGCACCTGGAAGTCCTTGATCAGGAAGCCGGCTGCCGCGGTGTCGGTGGTGCTGTAGACGACGACCTTGCCCTCTTTCTTGGCGGCCGCGATGGTCTCGGCGTAGCTGGCGGGATAGCCTGCCGGAACTTGCGCGCCGGCATGAAAGGCGGCCAGTGTGGCGGCGGCGCCGAGGGCGATTGCAACGAGTCTCATGGCTTCTCACTCAACAAGAAAAGGGACGGGACCGGCCCGCATCGCGGCACCGGCCTTCGGACAGCGGCGACTATCACGCGGCACGGGGTTCGCCGCAACCGGCCGAACCCCAACCCGTTCAGGCCGGCGCGCCCGTCGCGATCGCGCGCTGGCGCTGTTGTTCAAGTGCGGCCGCGTCGCCGCCGGCGGGTATGTTGTCCCAGCCCTGCATGTGCCGGATCGCAATGCCGGCCAGCGCCGCGATTCCCTCGTGCTGATCGTTGAGGCAGGGCACGTACGTGAACTCCTTGCCGCCCGCGCCGAGGAAGGCAGCACGCGCTTCCCGGTCGATCTCCTCGAGTGTCTCGAGGCAATCGGCGGCAAAGCCGGGGCACATCAGGTCCACCCGGCCCACGCCCTTTTGGGCCAGCGCGACCAGAGTCTGCTCGGTATAAGGCTTGAGCCATTCGGCCTTACCGAAGCGGCTCTGGAAGGTGACGACCATCGCATCGTCGCGCAACTTCAGTCGCTCGGCCAGCAACCGCGCGCTCTTCCGGCATTCGCAGTGGTAAGGGTCGCCGAGCTCGAGCGTGCGGCGCGGCACGCCGTGGAAACTCAGCACAAGCATGTTGGGCCGCCCGTGCATCATCCAGTGGTCGTCGACGCGCTTGGCGAGCGCACCGATGTAGCCCGGATCGTCGTGATAGTGCTTGACGAAGCGCAGCTCGGGAACGTTGCGGACGTGCTTCATCCAGGCGCCGACGTCGTCGCCCACGCTTGCCGTCGTCGACGCGGCGTACTGCGGATAGAGCGGCAGGATCAGGATGCGATCGGCGCCTTCGGCCTTCAAGGCGTCGAGTGCGCCGGCGATCGAAGGCCGGCCGTAGCGCATCGCGTGACGCACGATGACGTTCTGGCCACGCTGGCCCAGGTAGCCGCGCAGCAGCAGCGCCTGCTTCTCGGTCCAGACCTTGAGCGGCGAACCGCCGGGCGTCCAGATGCTCGCGTACTTGCGCGCCGACCGCGCCGGCCGCACGCGCAGGATCACGCCGTGCAGGATCGGCCACCAGAGCACCCGCGGAATTTCGACAACGCGCGGGTCGCTCAGGAACTGGGCGAGGTAGCGCCGGACCGCGGCCGGCGTCGGCTCGTCGGGCGTGCCGAGGTTGCAAAGCAACACCGCCGTCTTCGCGGCCTTGCCGTGCGCAAAGGCGGGTTCAGGAGCCACGCTCATCGGCTGGCGGGCGCTCGCAAGGTGACCACCCAGCCGGTCAGGACTTGAGCCCGAACTCGAACGGCGTCTGGCGCCGCGTGTCGGCGAATTTCATGACCTCGAAGCGAACGCACGGGCTGACCGGCTCGGTCGGCGGCGTGCCGAGGCCGATCACGCCCGTGCCATGCAAGGTGCAGGCGCCACGCCTGAGGCTGATGATCTCCGGGTCGTTGTCGAAGCGGACATAGGTGCCGTTGTAGCTGAGGTCGGTGAGCTGAAATGTGCCGCCATGCCAGTCGATCCTGGCGTGCGAGCGCGAGACGCGGTTATCGTCGATGATGTAGGTGGCCTGCGGGCTGCGGCCAAGCACGACCGGCAGGCTGGCGCCGGAGTAGATGCGGTTCAGGTCGAGCCAGACCAGGCGGATGCCTTCGGGCTCGATCGACGCCGGCGCCATGTCGCCAAAGGCCGTCGCCGCCGTGTCTCCGAAGCGGCGCACCGCTTCGAGCAGGTGCACGTGCACCGGTTCAACCCGGCCGCGCAACTGCATCCGGTCGAGGCTGCGGAAGCGCGAGCGCTCCCAGTCCTCGAGACCCTCGACGACACTCAGCGTCGCCAGCGTCTCGTTGTCGCCGGCGTGGTCCAGCAGGCGCGCCGCGACGTTGACGGCATCGCCGAAGACATCGCCCGACATCTCGACGACCTCGCCGTGGTCGAGGCCGACCTGAAGCTTGAGCGCGACCGGTGGCCGCAACTCCGGCAACTCGGGCGAGGCGTCCGCCGGGAGACCGACCCGTGCCAGTGAGTCGTGCATGTCGTCGGATGCCGCGACCGCGGCCGACGGGCCCGGAAAGATGGCCATCAGGCCGTCGCCGAGCGTCTTGACGACCTTGCCGCCGTGCTCGTCGACCACGCGGGCGAGCAGCGCAACGCTTTGCGTGACGACCGCCGTGGCGTCGGCGTTACCGAGCGTTTCGTACATCGACGTGCTGCCGCGCAAGTCGGCAAAGAGCATGGTACGTTGAAAGACCTGGGTCATGCCGGAAGGTGCCTGCGGCGCATCGATGTGAAGTTTATAGCGCCGCGGTCCGGCAAAAAGGGTTCCGGCCTCGCGGCGGGAACCCTTGTTGCGCGCGACGAACGCTCAGAGCGTGTCGAGGTAGGTCCGCAGCTTGTCCGAGCGGCTCGGGTGCTTGAGCTTGCGAATCGCCTTGGCTTCGATCTGGCGGATGCGCTCGCGCGTCACGTCGAACTGCTTACCGACTTCTTCGAGCGTGTGGTCGGTTGACATCTCGATGCCGAAGCGCATGCGCAGCACCTTGGCCTCGCGCGGCGTCAGCGAATCGAGGATGTCCTTGACCACGTCGCGCAGGCCTGCCTGCATGGCCGCTTCGATCGGCGCGGTGTTGTTGGTGTCCTCGATGAAGTCGCCGAGATGGGAATCGTCGTCGTCACCGATCGGCGTTTCCATGGAGATCGGCTCTTTCGCGATCTTCATGATCTTGCGGATCTTGTCCTCGGGGATCTCCATCTTCTCGGCCAGCGTCGGCGCGTCGGGCTCGAAGCCGAACTCCTGCAAGTGCTGGCGCGACAGGCGATTCATCTTGTTGATCGTCTCGATCATGTGCACCGGAATGCGGATG
>JAYSMB010000032.1:0-3431 GCA_043725065.1 Burkholderiales bacterium | reverse complement strand
CGCGGTGGCGAGAAAGAGCGTGATCGCGCCGCCCGTCTCCGCGCAAAAACCACCGACAGGTTTGAGTTTGGTGATCCGCTGGCCCATGGTCTTGACGATGCGCCAGCCGCCGAACATCGTGCCCAGGCCGATGGCGATATAGCAGCACCAGATCACCCAGACCGGCGGCATCGCCGAGTTGGCGGCCGCGTAGCCCGAGGCGATCAGCAGCATCCAGATGATGCCGATCGTCTTTTGCGCATCGTTGCCGCCGTGGCCCAGGCTGTAGAGGCCTGCCGAGACGAGTTGCAGGCGGCGGAACAGGTTGTCGACCTTGAGCGGCGAGGCGTGGCGAAACAGGTTCGCGACGACGACCATCAGCAGTGCACCGAGCAGGAAGCCGAGCACCGGCGAGACGAAGATGAAGAGCACCGTCTTCCACACGCCCGAAGCGATCAGCGAGCCGGCGCCGGACTTGGCGATCACCGCACCGACGATGCCGCCGATCAGCGCATGCGATGAGCTCGATGGAATGCCCCACCACCAGGTGATGAAGTTCCAGAAGATCGCGCCGATCAAGGCGCCGAAGACGACGTGATGGTCGACGACGCCCGGCTGGACGATGCCCTTGCCGATGGTCGCGGCGACGCTGAGGTGAAAGACGAAGATCGCGACGACGTTGAAGAAGGCCGCGAAGACGATGGCCTGCTGCGGCTTCAGCACGCCGGTCGAAACGACGGTCGCGATCGAGTTGGCGGCGTCGTGAAAGCCGTTCATGAAATCGAAGGAGATGGCGAGCGCCACCAGCAGCGCGACGATCCCGAACGAGATCTGGACAGAGCTCATGCGCTCGCCCCAACCGCCGCCGTCCCGGCAAGCGTCACGAATTCTCGAGGACGACGCCCTCGATGAGATTGGCCACGTCCTCGCAGCGATCCGAGATCGACTCGAGCAGCTCGTATACCGCCTTCAGCTTGATCAGCTCGCGAACGTCCTTTTCTTCGCGAAACAGGCGCGACATCGCCGAGCGCATGACGCGGTCGGCGTCGGACTCGAGGCGATCGATCTCCTCGCAGGTCTTGAGCGCCGCCGCCGCGACCTCGGGCTGGCTGATCCTGGGCAGCAGCGAGACCGCATGCTGTACGCGCTCACAGCACTTGGCGCTCAGGTCGCCCAGGCGCAGGATGTCTTCGTTCATCGCCTGCACGTCGTAGAGCGACATCGTCTCGCTCGCGTCTTGCAGCAGGTCGAGCACGTCGTCCATGGCGTTGATCAGGCCGAAGATCTGCTCGCGATCGATCGGCGTGATGAAGGTCTTGTGCAGCAGCCGATTGACTTCGGCTGTAATCCGGTCGGCCTGCCGCTCGGCGGTGCCGACCTCGCCCGTGTGCTTGTCGCGCAGGTCCGGGTCGGCGTAGTGCTGGATCAGCCGGATGAACGCACGCGCGCCTTCCGCGATGTAGTTGCCGTGCTGGTTGAACAGCTCGAAGAAGTTGCCTTCGCGTGGCAGCAGCTTGCCGAAAAGCATTCCCGGTCTCCCCGTCATATGGCCCGGGAGTTTACGGGCGCGGCACCGATCACAATCGCGCACAACCATGGAGACAAGCCACCGCGACGGATCCGCTGTTCACCTGCGCGTCCACGGCCTCGAATGCCGGCGCGGGGAACGAACACTGTTTCGCAGTGTCGACTTCAAGGCGAGTGCGGCCGAGATCGTCTGGATTCGCGGCGCCAACGGGCAGGGAAAGACCACGCTGCTGCGCACGCTGGCGGGGCTTTCGGCGGCCGAGACAGGCGAGATTGCCTGGAGCGAGCCCGGGGCGCATCGGCGCTTCCTTTACGTGGCCCACGCCAATGCGTTGAAGGAAGACCTGACGGTCGCCGAATCCCTGCGCTTTCTTCTTGCCATGGCCGGCAAAACGCCGACAGGCAATCAGCTCGACGGCGCCCTTGCCCGCTTCGGCCTGGCGAGCCGGCGCCATGCGCCCGTGCGTACGCTCTCGCAAGGGCAGCGGCGACGCGTCGCACTGGCGCGGTTGGCCGTTCCGGCGACGGCCACGACCTGGTTGCTCGACGAGCCTTTCGACGCGCTCGACGCCTCCGGCATAGCCACCTTGAACGCGCTTCTCGCAGAGCACGCAAAACGCGGCGGCAGCATCGTCCTGACCAGCCATGTGCCGCTCACCATCGCCGACCCGATGCCACTCGTCGTGCAGCTCGTCGCGCCGGTCGCCGCATGACGAGCCTGTTCGCGACATTGGTCGCACGCGACTTGCGCCTGGCAGCGCGGCGCCGTGCCGACGCGTTGTTGCCGATCGCCTTTTTCACGGTCGCGATCAGCCTGTTTCCTCTTGGCGTCGGCCCCGAGCCGCAGACCTTGCGCCAGATCGCGCCCGGCGTGGTCTGGGTCGCCGCCCTGCTCGCGGCGATGCTCTCGGTAACGCAGCTCTACGCCGGCGACCTGGCCGACGGCTCGCTCGAGCAGATGCTGATCGCCAGCGGCCCCGGCACGCTCGACAAGCTCGGCCTGGTGCTGGCCAAGGCGGCGGCGCACTGGCTGCTGACCGGTCTGCCGCTGGTCGTCGCCGCGCCGCTGTTCGGTCTGATGTTCGACATGCGGCCCGAGGCCAGCCTCGCTCTCGCCCTCACCTTGCTGCTCGGCACGCCGGTCCTCAGCCTGCTCGGCGGCCTGGGCGCGGCCTTGACGCTCGGCCTGCGCAGCGGCGCGACGCTGCTGATCCTCTTGATCGTGCCGCTCTGCATCCCGGCGCTGATCTTCGGCGCCGGCGCGGTCGCCGCGATCGACACCGGGGTTTCGGCGCGCGGCCACTATTCGCTGCTCGGCGCCTTTCTCATCTTCACCGCTTTGATTGCGCCGCCGGCAACCGCCGCAGCCTTGCGCATCGCCACCGAATAACCGGCTGTAACAAGCGCTTCCCGGCAGGAAGGACAATCGTTGCCCACCGACCATGACGACGCCGTCGATTCGCCTCTTTCATTTCGCCGCCCCGGCCCGCTTCTACCGGCTGGCCGGCGGGCTCGTGCCGTGGTGCTGGGCCGCGTTCGCGGCGCTCGCGGCGGCGGGACTTTTCATCGGCTTATTCCGCGCGCCGACCGATGCGACACAAGGCGATGCGTACCGGATCATCTTCCTCCACGTTCCAGCCGCCTGGATGTCGATGCTTCTCTTCCTCGCGATGGCCTTCTGGGCGGCGATCGGCTGGGCCTTCAACGCACGGCTCGCGTCGATGCTGGCCCGCGCCATCGCGCCGACCGGGGCGATGTTCACCTTTCTCGCCCTGTGGACCGGCGCGCTTTGGGGCAAGCCGACGTGGGGCACCTGGTGGGTGTGGGACGCGCGGCTCACCTCGGTGTTGGTGCTGTTTTTTCTGTATGTCGGGCATATCGCGTTGGTGCGGGCGTTCGACGATCCAACGCGTGGTTATCGGGCG
>JAYSMB010000031.1:0-15554 GCA_043725065.1 Burkholderiales bacterium | reverse complement strand
GGGGCAACTCGCACTTGCTCGCTCCAATGCATACCGAAGTAGAGCATCGGAGTCGAGCAGCTCATTTAAGTTCCCTCAAGAATAAAACACTACACTAGTCCGCCATCGGCACGTGCTTCGGCACGACGATCCCGGGCGACGACAGCGCCGTCTCGACGACCAGGCCGCCCGCTTCGAATCGACCCTCGAGCGCGATCGCGAACGCGCCCGGCCGCGACGCCGCGCCGATCGAGAACCTCACGCAATCGCCGACCACGCTGGCCGTTCCACCGAACGCGAGCCGCCCGGTGGTGCGAAAGATCGAGAGATGCACTTCGCCGTCGCGTTCACCGGGCGCGCTGAGCGCGACGTAGGCGATCGAATACGCGCCGGTCTGCTCGCTTCGGCTCGCCATCACAGCGGGCGTCGCCTTCCGCTTCGCCAGCGACGCGGCGCATTCCGGCGCCACGAAGTCCCGGTTCAAAAGGATCAGCCAATTGCGACGGCCGCAGCGCAGCTCGTAGACCGGATCGTCGGCGAGCGCGAGGCCGAAGCGATCGTCGCCGATCGAGCGGAGGCAGTGCGCGGCCTCGTGCGCATCGGCACGCCGCACGTGAAAGGGCCGCGCCGAATGGCGATCGAGCGCGAGCCAGCCCGGATGCGAGCGCGGCGCCTCCCATTCCGGCACGGCCGCGGGGACGAAGCGCCAGGGCGCCGAGTCGGCGCGTGAGTTGGTCTTGAACGACATCGCCGGCCTCCTGCCGTTCAGAGATTGCAGCCCGCCTCGATCGCGCAGTGCAGCACCATCGAGCCGCCTTGCCCGCCGTACAACCTGCCGCCGTTCGGCACGACGGGATACATCAGGTTGTCGGGCAGGTCGTCTTCGTGCGGCAGGCCGAGATAGTGGCCCACCTCGTGGGCGATGAGCTCGCCGAGCGTGAAGCCGTCGCCGCCGTCTTCCATGTCGATGACGCAGCCGCTGTCGTCCTTCGAGTCCTTGTCGCAGGTGCCGCCGGTGGGCGAGATGCCGTTGACGCCGCCGGGGATGACGCGCACCAGGAATACGTCGATGGCGCTGTTGGGCACGCTGTACGCGTCCCACAGGTCGACGGCCTCGTCGTGGCCGGGGATGACCTCGTGGCCGGGCGGGATGGCGTAGCGCTGCACGCGGCCG
Source organism: Burkholderiales bacterium (assembly GCA_043725065.1). GTDB lineage: Bacteria > Pseudomonadota > Gammaproteobacteria > Burkholderiales > Burkholderiaceae_C > Schlegelella_A. The sequence goes on along the minus strand of JAYSMB010000031.1, from coordinate 14,401 downwards.
ACGCCGATGTTGACCGTGGCGTAGAGCCTGCGCATCGTCTTCAGCGCGACGTCGATGCGCCGCAGCTGGACGATGTCGAAGGTGTCGGTGCGGATCAGGTTGAGCGGCAGGTGGTGGCCTTGCAGCAGGCGCATCTGCGCCGCCACGCCGAGCCGCGTCGCGGCCCTGGTGCGATGGCCGAAGAAGTCGGCGACGACGCCGAAGCGGCCCTTGAGGCCGATGCACCGCGCCGCCGCGCTCAGGGCTTTCATGGTGCTGCCCGCCGCTATCGCAGCGCGACGAGGATCGGCACGAGACCGCGGCCGCCCTCGAGCGATCGCAAGGCCTTGCCGATGACGGCGCCGAAGGCGGCGACGGTGTCGGTGGCCTTCATGGCGTGGCCGGGCACGTCGGAGGCGACCAGCAAGTCGCCGACGCGCACTGGCGCCGACGTGGCGTCGACCTTGCAGAAGACCTTGCCCATCAGCGCGATCGGGCGACGGTCAGCCGCGCCCGGCCGCTTGTCGAGCACGATCGCCGGGCGGAACGAGCCGGCGCCCGAGACGACGCCGACGACGCGTCGGTCGTAGGCCGACTCGCTCGGGTGCAGCGCGCCCTCGGGCCCGATCACCATCACGGTGCCGGGCTCGCACAGCGAGAGGTCGGCGATGTCGAAGTCCTCGGCGCAGTCGCCGGCGTTGGCCCAGATCTCGCCTTCGACCGAGAGGTCGCGCGTGACGTGGACGTTGCCCTCGAAAAAGCCGGCATGTCCGCGGTCGCCTTTCTTCGACGCGAAGATCGCGGCGTTGCCGCTGTCTTCGGAGTGATGGATGACGACCATCGCGGCCGCGCCCGAGCCGCTGGTTTCGGCGTGCATGCCTTCGTTGGTCTGGCTCATGCCGTGCACGCCCACGCCGTCCTTGCTTTCGCCGACGACGGCGCGGCCGCGAGCGCCCTCGGTGACGCCGTGCACGCCGATGGCCTCGGTGCTGATGCCGAAGACGCCGTCGTCCTTCGTGCTCCAGCCTTCGACGCCGCGGCCGCTGACGGAGGTGCCGCGCACGCCGGGAAAGGTCGTGCTGTCGCCGCTGACACCGTAGTTGTTCAGGCTGCGCCCGTAGACGCCGCGCCCGGCATTCGATTCGCCCAGCACGCCCGCGCCGTTGCTGGTGTTCTGCCCGCGCACGCCGGCAGTGCCCGGCACGACGGAAATGCCGACGAGCGGCGGAGCGGTGGCCATGTCGATCTCCTGGGTGCGAGGGAAGAGGCTAGCCGATCTTCTACCGTCGCTCGCGACGACGACGCGGCTGTCGTGCGGAAGCTTTGTAAACGAAGGCGCGGAACGCTCGTCGGCTGGGGCTCGATGACGGTGGCGAGCTGCTCGGCGAATCGATGCCGGTCGCTGTCGGGGACTGGCGTCGCTGCCTTGGGCTTCTTGATGTCCTGAGCTCGCAGCACGCTGTCACAACCAGGCAAGATCGCGACATGCCTGTCCTGCCGTCGCCCGAACAGCCACGCAACCCCCTCCACGGCCTCACCCTGGAAGCGATCCTGACCGCCCTCGTCGCACACTACGGCTGGCCCGGCCTCGCCGAGCGCATTCCGGTGCGTTGCTTCCAGAGCGACCCGAGCATCAAGTCGAGCCTCGCCTTCCTGCGCCGCACACCGTGGGCGCGCGAGAAGGTCGAGGGCCTCTACCTCTTCATGCTGCGCGACCAACGCCGCGACGCCTGATGCTCCTCAAGTACCTCACCGGTTATCCGCCCGCCCTGCTCGCCCAGGTGCGCGAGCTCATCGCCGAAGGTCGCCTGGCCTAGACCGTGACTCGCCGCTACCCCGAAGGGCACGAGGTCAACAGCGACCGCGCCCTCTACGACTACGTGGGCGACCTCAAGTCCCGCTACCTGCGCAACGCCCCGCCGCTGGCGAAGGTGCGATACGACCAGAAGTTGCACATCGTTCGCAACGCGCTCGGCACGCACACGACGGTATCGCGGGTGCAGGGCGGCAATCTCAAGGCCAAGCGCGAGATCCGCGTCGCCAGCCTGTTCAAGCAAGCACCGGCGCCGTTCCTGAAGATGATCGTCGTGCACGAGCTGGCGCACCTGAAGGAGCGCGACCACGACAAGGCGTTCTACACGCTCTGCACGCACATGGAGCCGGACTATCACCAGCTCGAGCTCGACGTGCGCCTGTGGCTGACGGCGCTCGAGCTTCCGCCCGCCGGCGCCGCCTGATCCTGGTCGGCCCGCGCGTCAGTCCTGGGCGACGTCGACCCACTCGGCCGCCGTAAGCTCCACGAGCCGCTCGGGCGCGATGCGCATCGCGCTGTTCGCGTTGCCGGCCGCGGGCACGACCAGGTCGAACTTGCGCAGCGAGACGTCGGCGAAGACGCGCAGCGACCGTGGCAGGCCGAACGGGCAGACGCCGCCTATTGGATGGCTCGTCGCCTCGAGCACGTCCTCGGCGCCGAGCATCTTGGCCTTGGCGCCGAAGCGGTCCTTGTACTTGCGGTTGTCCAGGCGCGACTCGCCGCTCATCACGATCAGGATCGGCTCGCCGTCGAGCCGCAGCGAGAGCGTCTTGGCGATGCGGTCGGGCTCGATGCCGTGCGCCCGGGCGGCGAGCGCGACCGTGGCGGTGCTCGTCGCCACCTCCACGATCTCGATGTCGGGCGCGCGCTCGGCGAGAAAGGCGCGAACGGAATGCAGGCTCATCGATTCGATGCCCGTTCAGGCGGCGCGGGGTTTGCGAAAGTCGCTCTCGATCCAGGCCAGTGCGCTCTGCGCGCTGAGCCTGAACCCGGCGCCGACGCGAACGCGCGCGAGCTCGTCGCCGGTGGCATCGCGCGCGCTCAGCTCGGCGTAAGGATCGTCTTCGTCGGCGACGATGTCGAGCTTGACGGTGATCCGGCCCGAGACCGCGGTCACCGTCACGCTCTTGTGATGGTCGGCCTGCGTCCGCTGCTCGTGCCGGCGAATCACTTCGGCCGCGGTCTTCACCAGCGTGTGGAACGCCGCGCTGTCGAGCGGCTTGGGGTTCTTCTTGTCGCGGCCCATCGTCCACGGGCCGACCAGCGCCGGCTCGGGCTCGCCATCCTTGATCATCTCGACGGCCCAGCCCTCGTCGTCTTCGTTCTTGACGACGCGGGCGGTCCAGCCGTCGTCGCGCCAGAGCCGCGCTTCGTTGACCGGGGCGGAAGGGTCGGCGTCGACGCCGGTCGCGGGGGAAGCTGGGCTCGTCATGGTCGGTGCATTGTCGCCGGCCGGGGCGGCACGCCGCCTCGTGGGTTCCGTCGTCGCGATCGCCTTGCCGAGGTCAGCTTCGATGCTGCGGCCGTAGGCCTGGGTGGCCTTGGCGACGGCCAGATGAAGGAGTTTGGCCGGTCCGGGCGCCGGCGACGCCCCGACTTCTCGCGCCAGAATACGCCCCGCATGAAGCTCGCCACCTGGAACGTCAACGACGTCGTCAAGCGCCTCCCGCTCATCCTCGAGTGGCTCGCAGAAGCCAGGCCCGACGTCGTCGCCCTCCAGGAAACCAAGGCCACCGATGCCGCTTTCCCTCGCGCCGCATTCGCGGCCGCCGGCTACGGCGCGCTGATCGCCGGTTCGCGTCCGTGGAACGGCGTCGCCTTGCTTGCCAAAGGCGCCGAGCCGGTCGAGATCCGCCGCGCGCTGCCCGGCGATGCGGCCGACACGCAGCGCCGCTATCTCGAGGCCGCCGTGGCCGGCGTGATCGTCAGCTCGATCTACCTGCCCAATGGCAACCCGCGGCCGGGGCCGAAGTTCGCCTACAAGATGGCCTGGTTCGAACGGCTCCTTGCCCATGCCGCGGTGCTGATGAACTCGGGCCATCCTGTCGTACTTGCCGGCGACTTCAATGTCGTGCCGACCGACGCCGACATCTATTCCACGGCGAGCTGGCTGGACAACGCGCTGCTGCAGCCCGAGCCGCGCGCCGCCTTTGCGCGCCTGTTCGCGCAAGGCTGGGTCGACGCGATCCGCGACCGCCATCCGAACGAGCGCATGTATACGTTCTGGGACTATCGGCGCAACCGCTGGGCGCGCGACGCCGGGCTGCGGATCGATCACCTGCCGCTGAGCCCGGCGATGGCGACGCGTTTGCGCGATGCGGACGTCGATCGTGCCGTTCGCGGCAAGGAAGGCGCAAGCGATCACGCGCCGGCGTGGGCCAGCTTTGGTGACGCGGTCAGATCCACCCGGACGGGCGGCGCTGGCTCGCGAGCGCGGCACTGAGGTCGCGCCATTTCACGGCCGCCTCCAGCGCCGCAATGTCGATCTTGACCATCTTCAACATCGCGTCCGCCGCCCGTTTGGCCTTGGCCTTGTCGTTCAGGATGATTGGTCGCTCGAGGCGCCAATTTCACGACGAATGGGGGAAGCCGATTTCGACGCGCCCCGCCAGAATGCGTGTCGGATGAAACCGACATCGGGCCCGGCGCAAGGCTGACAGACGACCCGGCGCTTGCGTTTTAGCCTCTCTACCAGACCCAGGAGACGCCATTGAAGACCGAACCGCTCTATGCCGATGAATGGTGCGACCGTTGCGCGAAGCGCTTCACCGAACTCGACCAGAACATCTCCAGCGATGAAGCGCAGCAGATCGCGCAGAACGTATACGCCTTCGAGCGCACCCGCGCCATGAACCCCGAAGCCGCGGCCGACTTCGTGGCCCTCGAGATGAGCCGTCCCGATCGGGCCCGCTTCGAGCGGCGCTCGGTCGACCGTCCGCAACGGCAACCGCTCCTGAGAAAGGTCCTGCGCATCCTCACACCTGGCCCACGAGCCTCGTAAGCCAGAGCGCCTCGGCGCGAGGCCCGCGTCCTAGACCGTCTCCGAAGTCCCCGCTTCGCCCCCGGGCGCGTCTGCAGGCGGTCGCAGGTTGCCGATCATCCCGCCCGCGTAGAACCCCGGAACGATCATGATGAAGGCAAAACTGGCGACGACACCGACCAGGATCGACGAGCGCCGCGCCCAGCTCCACTGCAGTTGCGTCGTGGGCGGCAGGGGAAACACGACGGCCCGGCAACGCCGGTAGGTCCAGCGCATCACCCATCCGGAGCCGCCGAGGAGCACGACTGCCGCGCCGATGGCGAGCAAGACCATATGCCAGCCCGTCCCGTCGCCGGCACCGAGCAAAAGCAGCGGCGGCGGAAAGATCGCCGTGATCAGGGCGCCGAAGAAAAGCAGGAAAAAGCAGATCAGCGCGGCGGTGATGAACACCTGACCGGCGACGCAGCACAGAAAGGCCCAACCCGCCGAGGCGAGCCAGGCGCGCGACATCATCGCAACCAGCGCCCGACGATCCGGTCGTATTCGCCGCTCGCCTTGGCCAGGTGGATCCACTGATCGATCCAGGCTTTGAAGGCGGCATCGCCGCGCGGCAGCAGCCACGCCATCTCGCCGTATTGCAAAGGCTTGTCGGGGTTGACGGCGCACAGGCCAGGACGGAGCTTTTGCTGCACGATGGTCTCGGCCGATTCGGAGATCATGACGTCGGCGCTGCCTTTGAGAATCTCGTCGAAGATGGTCGTGTTGTCGGCGTAGATCACGATCTTCGCGGTCTTGAAGTTGGCGCGCGCGAAGCGCTCGTTGCTGCCGCCCGGGTTCTCGATCACGGTGACGCCCGGCTTGTCGATGTCGGCCACGGTCTGGTACTTCATGACGTTCTCGCACCGGGTGATCGGCGCCTTGCCGTTGACCATGTAGGCCTGCGAGAAGAAGGCCGTCTTCTGCCGGTCGAGCGTGACCGAGATGCCACCGACCGCGACGTCGCACTTCTCGACGAAGTCCTTCATCAAGGTCGGCCAGCCCGACTTCACGAATACCGGCTCGACGCCGAGCGCCTTGGCCGCCGCGCCGACGAGATCGACGTCGAGACCTTCGAAGGCATCACCCTTCTGCAGCGCGAAGGGCGTGTAGTCGCCGGGCGTGCAGACGCGCAGCTTGCCGCTCTTTTGCACCGCGTCGAGACGCGAGACCGGTGCGTCCTGCCCGTACGTCACAGTGACTGCGGTGACCGACCACAACAGGAAGACGACGACGCGGCTGATCATGGAAACGCTCCTTCTTCGGATCGGAATCCGGTCATTGTGGCTTCAACGCGGCGTGTTCCCTCAAGCCGACGACGGCACCAGGTGCGCCGGCACGCGCATCGGCATCGTCAACAGGATCTGCGCCATTCCCTTGCCCCAGGGATCGTTGCGCAGCGAAGCCATGCCGCCGCCGCCGAGCGCTTCTTCGAGCAGGAAATTGAAGGCGCCGATGCCGGGCACGCCGAAGCGTGTCACCTTGCCCTTGACCAGATGGGCCAGGTAGGCGCGCACGCGCTCGGCCGTGAGCGCAGTGCGCAGGTATTCGACCAGCGCGGGCGAGCGCGCGATGACGCCGACGTTGCAGCTGTCGCCCTTGTCGCCGCTGCGCGCCCGGGCCAGCGCGATCAAGGGCACGGTGATCGATGGGGCATCCGCCGCCACCGGCGTTTCGGTGGCACTCGGCAGTTCACGCGGCGCGAGCGCACGGCCGGCCGGGATCGTGACCGGCATCGCCTGTCCATCGATGACGATGCGCACCGGAACCCGCGTCTTCGCCAGCAGAAACGAATACTGCTTGAGCACCCGCGACGGGCTCGGTCGACCGCCGACGCCGGTCGTGCCGGTCGACCACGAGGTGCCGGCCGGCGCCACCTCGCGCGCGAACAGTTCGAGCGCACGCTTGTCGGCGTGCGCGACTGCAAGGCGCAACACCGCTTCCTGGATCGGCGATCCGCTCGCGTGCGGGCCGTGGCCCGACTCCGCGCCCAGCACTTCGACCAGGGTGTCGCTGTAGTCGGCATAGCCCGCTTCGCGAAACAGCCGCCGCGTGCGTTCGAGAATGGCCTCGGCCGTGCGCTCGCACTTGGCCACCGCCTCGAAGCCGACGATGGTCAGCGTCGCCGTGGCACGAAAGCCCTCGGGATAGGTCGCGCAGACCTTGTACGTGTCGGTCGGCGGCAGGCCCTTGGCACCACGCACCGCGATGCGGTTCTGGCCGACCTGCTCGAGCCCGACCTCGCCGAAATCGCAAACCACGTCGGGCAGGATGTAGCGCGCCGGATCGCCCACTTCATAGAGCATTTGCTCGGCGATCACCGGCACCGAGACGAGACCACCCGTGCCTTCGGGCTTGGTGACGACAAACGTACCGTCGGGCACCGCTTCGACGATCGGGTAACCGATGCCGGCCCAGTCGGGAACGTCGCGCCAGTCGGTATGCAGTCCGCCAGTCGCCTGGCAGCCGCATTCGATGATGTGGCCGGCGAGGCTGCCCATCGCCAGCTTGTCGTGCTCCTCGGCGTTCCAGTCGAACACGTGCATCAGAACGCCGAGCGTCACCGCGCTGTCGACGCAGCGGCCGGTGATGACGATGTCGGCGCCGGCGTCGAGCGCCGCGCGGATCGGGATCGCGCCGAGGTAGGCGTTCGATGTGGCGAGCTTGTCGGGCAGCGGCTGGCCGGTCTGGAATTCGCGCACGCCTTCGGCACGCAATGCCTCTGTCAGAGGCAGCACGTCGTCGCCCTCGACAACGGCGATGCGCGGCGCGAGGCCCAGCTCGGCGGCAAGCTGCGCGATCGCCGCGGCGCAGCCCGCCGGATTGACGCCGCCGGCGTTGCTGACGAGCTTGACGCCCTGGCGCATCACTTCGCCGAGATGCGGACGAAGCTGCGCCACGAAGTCGCCGGCATAGCCCATCCCGGGCTGCTTGGCGCGGGCCGCGGCCAACAGCGACATCGTCAGCTCGGCCAGGTAGTCGAAGACGATGAATTGCACATTGCCGGCGCGCAGCAGTTGCGGCAAGGCCGTCTGGCTGTCGCCCCAGAAACCCGAAGCGCCACCGATGCGAACGGAAGGCAATGTCATGGCCTTCCGCCTTGCCCACTGGTCGTGCCCTGGCCGGCCTGCTCGAGAAAGTCGACCTTCGACTCGAGCGGAAAGCCGCGGTAGGCCTTCGAGCGCTGGTGATCCGGCATCGGCCAGTCGCCACGCGCATTCGGATGCGCGCCGTCGACACGCAGGCAGGTTCCGGAAATGAACGCGGCGGCCTCGGAGAGCAGAAATACGACCGCGGCCGATGTCTCCGACTCGGTGCCCAGCCGCTTCAAGGGGACCAGCTCGCGTACCTTGAGCAGTCTGGCGCGCGCCTCGGGTGGATAGCTTCCCAGGCCCGACGAGGCGATGAACCCGGGCGCCACCGCGTTGACGCGCACGCCCGCCGGCGCCCATTCGACCGCTGCCGTCTCGGTCAGGTTCAGCATCCCGGCGCGGGCAGCACCCGAGTGCGCCACGCCCGGCATCGAACGCCACATGTCGGCCAGGATGTTGACGATGGCGCCGCCATGCGCCTCCATCGACATGTTGAAGACCTCGCGCGCCATCAAGAAACCGCCGGTCAGGTTGTTGCGCACGACCGCGTCGAAGCCGTTCGCCGAGATGTTCTTCATCGGCGACATGAACTGGCCGCCGGCGTTGTTGACCAGCCCGTCGATCGGCGGGCCCGCTTCGAGCACGCCCTGCACGGCCGCGCGAACCTGCTGCTCGTCGCGGATGTCGCAGGCGTGAAAAGTCGGCCGCTTCGCGCCGGCGTCTTCGATCTCGCCCGCCACGGTCGTGAGCTTGTCAATCTTGCGGCCGATGATCGCGACGAAAGCGCCGAGCGACGCCAGCTCGTGCGCGATGCAACGGCCGATGCCGCTGCCGCCGCCAGTGACGACGATGCGTTGAGCTTCGAAAAGTCCGGGGCGAAATACCGAGCGATACGTCATGCGTGGGCCTCGTTCAATGAGCGTCGTCTGGTTCGTGCGTTGCGATCCACGCGATGACGCCATCCTGCATCGCCTCGCGCACTTGCGCATCGTCGCGCCCACTCCTGGCGCGAACGTGGAAAGAGTGGTCGGCGTCGTCGAAGAGCTCGAGCGTCGCGAGCGCGTGGTGAGGAAGTAGCCATAGCCGATCGCCATCAGGCCCACGAACAATCCCGCCACCAGCCGGTTGAAGTACACCATCGTGCCCAGGCAGATCATCGCCGCGACCAGCGCGACGCCGGAAACAGCGGATACACCGGCGCCGCGAACGGCCGCGCCAGGCGCGGCTCGTTCCTGCGCGGCTTGATCACGCCGAGCGCCAGCGCGACCAGCGTGAGGATGCCGCCGATATAGACGACGGGCACAGAACGGTCCGGGTTCTTCGCTTCCTCGGCCGCCATCGCCACGCCTTCGATGGCGAGAAAGAACAAGATCGCGAACGGAATCGCGGCGACGCCGCCGGGCCACGACGCCATGCTGAACGTGTCGGCGCCCGACCAGCCGCCCTTGAGGAAATCGACGGTCGAAAAGCCCGGCGCGACGGCGCCCATGAACACGCACAGCTCGAAGATCGCGATCAGCGTGACGATCAGCTCGAAGCTCGCCGCGATCGTCATGCCGGCGATGTTGAGCGCCATAAGACGAGGTAGGCGGCGAAGGCCACCCACTTCGGCTCGATGGCGGGGAACTGCACGTTGACGTAGGCGCCGATGGCCAGCGCGATCGCCGGCGGCGCGAACCCGAACTCGACCAGCGTCGCAAAACCGGCGACGTATCCGCCGGTCGGCCCGAAGGCGCGCCGGCTGTATTCGAAGGGCCCGCCGGCATGCGGGATCGCGGTGGTGAGCTCGGTGAAGCTGAAGATGAAGGTCGTGTACATCAGCGCGATGAACGCCGAAGTGACGAGAAAGCCGAGCGTTCCGGCCGAAGCCCAGCCGTAGCTCCAGCCGAAGTACTCGCCCAAGATCACCAGGCCGACGGCGATGCCCCAGAGCTGAAAGGTGCCAAGCGTCTTGGGCAGCGTATGGGCGTCGGCTGGCTTCATGGCGGCGCTTCCTCAGGCGGCCGGTGACGTGGCCGCGAAGCGCGATCATGCGAGCTTCGAGCTTCGAGGGGAAGTGTTCGAAGATCATGAACGGCATGCGGCGCATCGAAGGTGATGCCGCCCGCCGAGCACTTCTACATCTACGGCGAAGGCGACCGCCTGATGACGCCGGTGTTCTACATCGGCCGGCGCGACGCGTTCGGCACCGGGCAATGGAGCATCTGGTTCGCGACGCTCGCCGCTCGGCGCGTGAAGAGCGAGCCACCGACGCGGACGTCGCTCGCGGCGCGGCACAACCTCAGCCAGTTCCTGCTCGAGCTCTATGCCTCGCTCAAGGAAAGCGGCACGCCGGACATGCGGGCGCGCATGTTGCCGGGTGTGGTCGCGGCGATCAAGACGCTCGACTGATAGGCGCCGATCGGCCCGTCTACCGGCCACGCGCCGCCACGATCTCCTCGTCCATCTTCGCGGCGCGCTGCGCGGCCGGTCGCGAGGTGACGCGCTCGATGTAGGCATTGACGGCGGGCGTCTCGGGAACGAGCTTGAACATCGTCGTCCAGCGCAGAGCCGTGCCCCACAGAACGTCCGCCGCCGTGAAGCGGTCGCCCAGCAGGTACGTTCCGTCTCCCAGCTGATCCCAGAGCGTTTTCAGCATCGTGTCGTAGTCGCCGTAGGGCGAGGTCGAAGGCGCCGCCGGCTCGCGCTTCATCGAGCGATCGATCAGCGCCGGTTCATATGACGAGCCGTAGAAGAACAGCCAGCGCAGGTAAGGGCCGCGCAGCGGGTCGCCGATCGCCGGCGCCGAGCTCCTCAAGGAGAAAGCGGGTTCCGGACGAGCGCGATTGCGGCGAGTAATAGAAGATGATCTTGCGGTCGGCAGTCATGGGGTCTCCTGAATCCTATTTCGACGACGTCTCGTCGGCATATGCGGACTTCAGATGCACCGGCTTCTTCGAGCGCCCGCGCATGCGGATATTGAGCGACTCGACTCCGACCGAGAACGCCATCGCGAAGTAGATGTAGCCCTTGGGCACGTGCTCGCCGAAGCCTTCGGCGATCAGCACCACGCCGACGACCACAAGGAAGGCGAGCGCGAGCATCTTGATCGTCGGATGCTGGTTGACAAAGCGGCCGATCGCCGCCGCGAACACCATCATCAGCGCCACCGAGACGACGACCGCCGTGATCATCACCGCGAGCTGGTCGACCATGCCCACCGCGGTGATGATCGAGTCGAGCGAGAACACCATGTCGACGACGATGACCTGCACGATCACGGCAAGAAAGTTCGCCTTCACGGCCGCGGCGGTCTGGCCCTCGGCGCCTTCGAGCGACTGGTGGATCTCGGCGGTGCTCTTCCAGATGAGGAACAGGCCGCCGCCGATCAGGATCAGGTCGCGGCCCGAGATCTCCTGCGCCAGCACGGTGAAGAGCGGCGCCGTCAGACCGATGATCCACGACAGCACGAGCAGCAGCCCGACGCGCATGAACATCGCCAGGAACAGGCCGATCAGACGTGCCCGCCGCTGCTCGGCGGCGGGCAGCTTGTCGACCAGGATCGAGATGAAGACGATGTTGTCGATGCCGAGCACCAGCTCGAGCGCGGTGAGCGTGGCCAGCGCGATCCAGGCGTTCGGGTCGGACAGAAACTCGAGCATCAGGCGGCGAATTCTTGAAAGGTGGTGTCGAGGGCGGCGCGCCAGCCGCGCTTTGCCGCGGCATCGACGAAGCTCGCTTCGAAGCTGTTGCTCGCGAGCGCGTAGGCCTCGCCGGCGCCGAGCTGAGGCAAGGCCTCGAAGGTGGCGACGAAGTTGTCGTTGATGTAGCCGCCGAAGTAGGCGGGGTCGTCGGAATTGACGGTCGCGCAGAGGCCCGCGTCGAGCAGGGCCGCGAGCTGGTGCGCGGCCATCGTCGGGTAGACACACAGCTTCACGTTCGAGAGCGGACACACCGTGAGCGGCACGCGCGCGGCGGCGAGGCGCCGCACCAGCGCCGCGTCTTCGAGGCAGCGCACGCCGTGGTCGATGCGCTCGACGTGCAGGACGTCGAGGGCGCTCTCGATGTAGGCCGGCGGACCCTCTTCGCCGGCATGCGCGACGCGATGCAGGCCGAGCCTGCCCGCCTCGTCGAAGACGCGCGCGAACTTCTCCGGCGGATGGCCGCGCTCGCTGCTGTCAAGGCCGACGCCGATGAGCGACTGGCGATAGGGCGACGCGTCGTGCAGCGTCCGCAGCGCGTCTTCCTCGCTCAGGTGGCGCAGGAAGCAGAGGATGAGCGCGCTCGACACGCCGAGCTCGCGTTCGGCCCGTTCGCACGCATTCGCCAGACCGCGGATCACGACGCCGATCGGTACCCCGCGCACGGTGTGCGTCTGCGGGTCGAAGAACAGCTCGGCATGAACGACGTTGTCGGCGTGGGCGCGGCGAAAGTAGGCCATCGCCATCGCCTCGAAGTCGCCCTCGTCCAGGAGCACGCTCGCGCCAGCGTAGTAGATGTCGAGAAAGCTCTGCAGATCGGTAAAGGCGTAGGCGGCGCGCAGCGCCTCGACGCTCGGGTAGGCGAGCGCGACACCATTCTTCTTCGCCAGCGCGAAGATCAACTCGGGCTCGAGCGAGCCCTCGATGTGAATGTGCAACTCGGCCTTCGGCATCGCGCGCAGCAGCTCGAAGAGCCGCGCGCGCGAAATGCCGCCGAAGTCGAGATCCTTCACTTCGTTCAGGATGACTTGCGCCCGCAGGCGCAAGTCACTTCTTGTCGCCGCCCGGGACCTTGCCTTCCACTCCCTTGACGAAGAAGTTGATCCCACCCATGAACTTGTCGTCGGCGTTGGTACCGGCGGCGACCACTTCCTTGCCATCGTTGCTCGTGATCGGACCCTTCCAGATCACGAAGCTGCCGTCCTTCAGGCCGGCCTTGACGGCGTCGACCTTGGCCTTGACGTCGGCCGGAACCTTGTCGGAGATCGAGACGATGTCGATCGCGCCTTCCTTGACGCCCCACCACGAGTGCTGTTCGCCCTTCCACGTGCCGGCGAGCGCGTCCTTCGTGGTCTTGATGTAGTACGGCGCCCAGTTGATGACGGCCGAGGCGAGGTGCGCGTTCGGCGCGTAGGCGGTCATGTCGCTGTCCCAGCCGAAAGCGTACTTGCCGGCCTTGCCCGCGGTCTGCAGCACGGCCGACGAGTCGGTGTTCTGCATCAGCACGTCGGCGCCGCCGTTGATGAGCGACTGCGCGGCCTCGGTCTCCTTGGGCGGGTTGAACCACTCGTTGACCCAGACCACCTTGGTCTTGATCTTCGGGTTGACCGACTGCGCGCCCATCGTGAAGCTGTTGATGTTGCGGATCACCTCGGGAATCGGGATCGAGCCGACGACGCCGAGCGTGTTGGTCTTGGTCATGCCGCCGGCGATGATGCCGGCCATGTACGCGCCTTCGTAGGTGCGGCTGTCGTAGACGCTCATGTTGCCGGCCGTCTTGTAGCCGGTGGCGTGCTCGAACTTCACCTCCTTGAGGTCGGTCGCGACTTTCAGCATCGGCTCCATGTAGCCGAAGGTCGTGCCGAAGATCAGCGTGTTGCCCTGGCTCGCCATGTCGCGGAACACGCGCTCGGCGTCGGCGGCCTCGGGCACCTTCTCGACGAACGAGGTCTGGATCTTGTCGCCGAGTTCGTTCTCGAGGGCCTTGCGCGCGTTGTCGTGCGCAAAGGTCCAGCCACCGTCGCCGACCGGGCCGACGTAGGCGAAGGCGATCTTCAGCGGAGCGCTCGCCGCGGTGACGACGGCGGTGGCGCCCGACGCGGTCGTCGTGGTGACGGTGGTCGTGCCCGCGGGCGTCGACGTGGTGGTCGTCTTCTCTTCCTTGCCGCAGCCGGCGAGCGAGGCCAGCACGGCCAGCGAGGTCCAGCCCGCGATTTGGACGAAAGACCGTTTCGAGAGTCGAGTCATGGTGTCTCCAGTGGTGACGAACAAGCTCCGCGCCAGGGCGAAGCGGGAATTATCAAGGAACCCGGACGAAGGCCGACCGCCCGTCAGCCGGGAAAGAAGGGCTTGCCGATCGACGCCGGCATGTTGACGCGGATGAACGAGGCGTTTCTCGAGATCAGGACCAGGACGAGGATCGTCGCCAGGTAGGGCAGCATGGTGAGGAACTGGCTCGAGATCTGCACGCCCTCGCCTTGCAGCTGGAACTGCAGCATCGTCACGCCGCCGAACAGATACGCGCCGAGCAGCACGCGCGCCGGCCGCCAGGTCGCGAAGGTCGTCAACGCCAGCGCGATCCAGCCCTTGCCGGCGATCATCCCCTCGACCCAGAGGTGCGTATAGACGACCGAGATGTAGGCACCGGCGACGCCGCACAGTGCCCCGCCCACGATCACGGCGAGCAGGCGGATGCGGCGCACCGGATAGCCGAGCGCGTGCGCCGACTCCGGCGACTCGCCGACCGCGCGCAGCACCAGTCCGGCCCGCGAGCGGTAGAGAAACCAGGCGATCGCCGCCGTGAGCGCGATGGCGAGGTAGA